>CAISOG010000144.1 GCA_903887035.1 uncultured Holosporaceae bacterium
AGCTATAGCGGCCTGCAAGACTTTGGCGGAAGTTTATTCCACAACCCTAGGGGAATTTGCAAAAAACAAACGCCTTTATGGGGGCTGACCAACCAACCAGGTCGCAACCCTGCCACAGCTGATGGTTTTTGGCAAGGCCAGCTTAAGGCCGACGTATAAGGGATTTTGATAGAGGGTGCCTTAAGCTTGACAAGGGAAATCATCTATATCAGCATGGTACCATGATTCAGAACACGCCAATTCGCCAGCATTGCATCCATCTGTTGCATCATCATGGTGCGCAGCATCATGGGCTTTGGCGGCTTTAATTTTTTACGCAACCGCCGCCAGGGCTTTGATATGGCGGTGACTCTGTTTAGGCGTTTCATGGTTTTTGCAGATATTCCCCGCCAGCAAGGTTTTGACGGCACCAACACTTAAGGGGAAATAACCATGAGTTCAGAACAATCCTTACGCTTAGCGCTGCCAAAGGGGCGGATGTTCGATGGCGTCGAACGGCTGTTGGCGGATGCCGGCGTCATCGTGCGGACGGCCAGCCGCGCCTATCGCCCAACCATCAGCGGCGCCGCGATGGAGGCCAAAATGCTAAAGCCGCAAAATATCATTGAAATGCTGGATATGGGCACGCGCGATTTGGGCTTTGCCGGCGCTGATTGGGTTAAGGAATTGGGTGCCAATCTGGTGGAGCTGTTGGATACAGAGTTGGATCCCGTATGGTTGGTGGTGGCAGCCCCCAACAAATTGCTTCAGGATGGCGCCCTGCCCAACCGCAAGCTGACCGTTGCCAGTGAGTATGCCAAGCTGACCGCCGATTGGCAGCAACAACGCGGTCGGCAGGATGTCTTTGTCCGATCCTTTGGCTCGACCGAGGTGTTCCCCAGTGAGGATGCCGACTATATTCTCGACATCACCTCAACGGGTGCCACCCTGGATGCCAATGGCTTAACGATTGTGGAGAAGATTTTTCAGTCCTCCACCCGCTTGTATGCTAGCCGTAATGCCATGCAGGATCCCCAAAAGTCGAAAAAGATTCAGGATTTCTGTTTGGTGTTGCAATCGGTGTTGGAGGGGCGCCGCCGCGTCATGGTCGAAGCCAATGTGCCGCCCGAAAAATTGCCTGAGGTGATGCAAATTTTCCCAGCGATGAAGCAACCGACGGTTGCCAACCTGCTGGGCGATCAGGGCTATGCCATCAAATCGGTGGTGGAAAAAAAGCAAGTGATTGCCCTGATCCCTGCCCTTAAGACCGCGGGCGCCTGTGACATTATCATCACCAATTTGGCCAAAGTGGTGCTTTGATTATGGTGCAATTCGCCGCACGGGTTGCCCGCCTTGGCGCGCCCTATGCCCCGCCACGGCCTAAACGCCCCCCCCAGCTGGATCTGCGCGATGTGATTCCCGATTTCCAGGCGATTCTGGGGGATTGCGCCGGCCCCTATCCCAAGATTGATGGCTGGCGGGATGCGTTGGCCGATAATCTAGGGCTGCCCACGGCCATGGTTCACCCCACCGCGGGGGGGGATGATGCCCTGTTGCAAATCGTGCTGGCGATGATGGAGGAAGGTGGGAATTTGGTAACCGCCGTCCCAACCTTTCCGATGATTCAGCGCTATGTGGCCATAGCGGGCGGCGATATGCGTTCCGTGCCATGGATTGAGGCGGCCTTTCCCGAACAGGCCATCGTCGATAGCATTGATGCCAACACCCGAATTGTTCTGGTCACCTCCCCCAACAATCCAACGGGGCAGGTGGTGCCCATCGATGTCATCGCCCGCATTCGTGACCATGCCCCCCAGGCCTTAATCGTGCTGGACGCGGTGTACATGGCCTATGCCAACCAGGATATCACCGATGCGGTGCTGGCGATGGCCAACACGGTGGTGGTGCAAAGTTTCAGCAAGGCCTATGGCGCGGCGGGATTGCGGTTGGGTTACGCCCTTAGCCGCCAGGCCGATCTGTTGCTGGCCATGCAAAAGGTGGCGCAACCCTATGGCATTTCCCAGCCCAGCATCAACCAGGGTTACAAGCTTTTGGCCGCAACGCATCAGGTTGATACCGCCATCGCGGCGATTAAGGCCAACCGCGCTACGCTTGAATCCGCCCTTAGCACCGGTGGTTTTTCTGTTTGGCCATCTCAAGCAAATTTTGTATTCTTTGCCTGCAAAAATGCGGAACAAGCCCAAAGGATGTTCGAATCCTTAGGCGATAGCGGGATTTCGGTGCGTTGCTTTCCCAATGATCCCCATATCGCCCATTGTGTCCGCATTGGTGTACCCTTAAATGAACAGGATCTGGCCACCCTGATGAACGCTATAACAAAGGTTTCCCCATGACCCGTCACGCCACCGCAACCCGTCAAACCCGTGAGACGGCCATCACCCTGACCCTGAATCTGGATGGCCAGGGGCAGTGTGAAATATCTACTGGCCTGGGGTTTTTCGATCACATGCTGGAATGTTTGGCCAAACATGCCGGTTGGGATTTGCAGCTGAAGGCGACAGGCGATCTGCAGGTGGATGATCACCATACGGTTGAGGATTGTGCCATCGTGCTGGGCAAGGCGGTTGGCCAGGCGTTGGACAAGCGGCAATCGATTCAGCGCTTTGGGTCGGCCTATGCCCCGTTGGATGAGGCCTTAAGCCGTGCCGTTATCGATCTGGCAACACGGGTGACCGCCATCATTTCCCTGAATCTGAACCGCGAGAATATCGGCGATGTCGCCTGTGAAAACATCAGCCATTTTTTTCGGACATTGGCGGCTGAGGCCTGCCTGACCCTGCATCTTGACGTGCTGCGGGGGGAGAATGACCATCATAAGGTTGAATCGGCCTTTAAGGCCTTTGCGCTGGCCTTTCGCCAGGCGGCCGCCGTCACCGTTAACGGCAGCGTCAGCACCAAGGGCGTTTTATGAGCCGCGATGTCTGTATTTTGTCGAGTGGGGTTGCCAACATTGCTTCGATGGCGGCCTGCCTAAAGCGGTTGGGATGCACCGTAAGCTATGCCGAAACCGCTCAGGATATTGCCGATGCGCCCGCCCTGGCGGTGCCGGGGGTGGGAACCTTTGGCGTGGCGATGCAAACGCTAACGGATCGCGGTTGGACGGATGCCCTGCGTGCCCGCATTTTGTCGGGGCAAAAAACCCTTATGATTTGCCTGGGCATGCAAATTCTGTGCGCGGGCAGTGATGAAAGCCCTGGGGTGGCGGGGTTGGGCGTGATAGACGCAACCGTCAAAAAGCTTAACGCCCAAAAACTGCCGGTGCCGCAAATGGGTTGGAACCTGCTGTCGCCCGCCCGCCTGCCGCCTGCCCTTAGTTCGCCCGCGCTTAGTTTGCATGAGGGAGACTATGTCTATTTCGCCAATTCCTACGCCCTGCCCGCCGTGGGACTGGAAAGCTTGCAGGCCGATGACGGCTGGCAGCTATCCACCTTTGCTTATGGCGATGACGCCGCCTATCCCTATGTCGCCATGCTAAGGCGGCAGGGGGTGATGGCCTGTCAATTTCACCCAGAGTTGTCGGGCAAGGCGGGCGAAGGCCTTATCCAGCAATGGTTGGAGGGCGCCTCATGCTAACCCGCCGCATTATTCCCTGTTTGGATGTGAAAAATGGCCGCATTGTCAAAGGCGTGCAGTTCAAGGATTTGCGGGATGCTGGCGACCCCGTGGCCGCCGCCAAGCTGTATCAGGATCAGGGCGCGGATGAGCTGGTCATCCTGGACATCACCGCCACGGTTGAAAACCGCATGGCCACCCTGTCGCTGGTGCATGATGTTCGGCAGGTGTTGTCGATCCCGCTGACGGTTGGTGGGGGGGTGCGCAGTTTGGCCGATGTGCAGGCCTTGCTGAATGTCGGGGCGGACAAAGTCTCGCTGAATTCGGCCGCCCTGGCGCAGCCCGATTTGATTAGCCAGGTGGCCAAGGCCTATGGCCGTCAATGCACGGTTGTGGCCATTGACGCGAAAGACGGCAAGGTCTTTACCCGCGCAGGCCATGACGCCACCGCCTGGGACGTTACCGCCTGGGCTAAACAGGCCGAACAGTTGGGGGCGGGCGAAATCCTGTTGACCAGCATGAATCGGGATGGTCAGCAAAGTGGCTATGACACCGATTTGTTGCGGGCGGTCAGCGGCAGCGTCGCCATTCCCGTCATCGCCTCGGGCGGGGCGGGGCAGTTGCCCGACTTCCTGGCCGCGTTGCAGGCGGGCGCCAGCGCGGTTTTGGCCGCCAGCCTGTTCCATGATGGCATCCTTAGCATCCCCGACGTCAAAACCTATCTTTCGCAAGCCGGTCAGGAGGTTCGCCCGTGATTATCCCATCCATAGACATCATGAATGGTAAAGCCGTTCAGCTGGTACAGGGTGAAAAAATGGCGTTGCAGGCGCCTGAGGATCCGATTGCCCTGGCCAAACAATTTGGCGTGACGGGTGAGGTGGCGGTGATTGATCTGGATGCTGCCATGGGGCAGGGCGATAACCGTGATCTGATCAAAACCCTGTGCCGCCATGCCCCTTGCCGCGTGGGTGGCGGGATTCGCAGCCTTGAGGCGGCCAGCGATTGGCTGAACGCGGGGGCGGTGAAGGTCATTTTGGGCACTAAGGCTGAGCCGGCGATTTTGTCGCAATTGCCCCGAGATCGGGTGATGGCCGCGGTCGATATGCGCGGCGGCAAGGTGGCGGTTGAGGGGTGGAAAACGGTGCAGGAAACCGCTGGCCTGACCCGCATGATTGAGCTGCGCGATTGGGTTGGCGGCTTTCTGGTAACCAACATCGACATCGAAGGCACCATGGGCGGCTTTGACACCGCGGCGGTGGCGCCGATTTTGGATGCGGCCGCAACCGTTAAGCTGACGATGGCGGGCGGCATTACCACCGCGCAACAGATTGCCGAATTGGACAAGATGGGGGTGGATGCCCAGGTTGGGATGGCGCTGTACACGGGCAAATTGACCATCGCCGATTGTTTGGCGGCCATGATGATTTCTGACCGTGCCGACGGCCTGTGGCCAACCGTGGTGGTGGACAGCAATCACCAGGCGCTGGGGCTGGTCTATTCCAACGGCGAAAGCTTGCGGGCGGCTTTGGCGGAGGGGGCGGGCATTTACCATTCCCGATCGCGCGGCGGTCTGTGGCGCAAGGGTGAAACTTCAGGCGCCCGCCAGAAACTGTTGCGGATTGCGATGGATTGTGATCGCGACGCCCTGCAATTCACGGTGCAACAGCTGGGCGACGGCTTTTGCCATTTGGGCACGGCCAGCTGTTTTGAGGCCGATTTTGACAGCCATGGCGGTATCAGCGCACTGGCGCAGCGGATAGACCGCGCGATGCAGGCGGATGATCAGCAATCCTATACCCAAAGATTGCTGACCGAACCGGGGCTGTTAAACGCCAAAATTCAGGAGGAGGGGGGCGAGCTGGCGATGGCCAATTCCGTGCAGGAGATTGTCGCCGAAACCGCCGATGTTCTGTATTTTGCCGCCGTCAAGCTGGCGCAACAGCACATTCCCTGGTCAGCCGTTTGGGATGAATTGAACAGCCGTGCCCGCAAACTTGCCCGCCGTGGTGGCGACAGAAAGGCCACATCATGATCATGCCTATCAAGGATGCTGCCAGCCTGCTGGCGCGCGCCGCAAACCCGCTGCCCGCCGAAGTGTTGGCGGGGGCGCAACAGATTCTTGAGGATGTTCGCTGCCACGGCCGATCCGCGGTCGAAAACTATGCCGCGCAATGGGATGGATGGGTTGCGGGACAGCCGATGCTGTATGATCGCGCCGCCTGTGAAGCCGCCCTGGCCAGTTTGCCCGATGAGCCGCGCCAGCTGTTGCAAACCGCGGCGCAACGGATTCGCGCCTTTGCCGCCCGCCAACGCCAGCTGTATCAGGATTTTGACATGCCCGCGGGCGCAGAAGGGCTCAGCATGGGGGTGCGCCACATCCCGATTGAACGGGTTGGGTGCTATGCGCCGGGCGGGCGCTATCCCCTGGTATCCAGCGTGTTGATGACGGTCATTCCCGCCCAGGTTGCGGGGGTGCGCCAGATTGCCTTGGCCTCGCCCAACCCAGCCCCCCTGATGTTGGCGGCGGCGGCGATTGCGGGCGCGCATGCGGTGTTGGCGATTGGCGGGGCGCAGGCGATTGCCACCCTGGCCTTTGGTGGCGGCCTGATTGACCCCTGTGACATGATTGTTGGCCCAGGCAATCAATGGGTGGCGGCGGCCAAGCAAATGGTCGCCAATCAGCGCGGCATCGATTTTCTGGCGGGTCCATCCGAATTGCTGATTATTGCCGATGACGCCGCCAATCCCGCCTGGATTGCCGCCGATTTGTTGGCGCAGGCCGAACATGATACCGAAGCGATTGTGACCCTGTTGACGCCATCGTCCGCCTTGCTGGCCAGCGTGCAAGACGCCCTGGCCGCCCAGCTGTCCACCCTGCCGCAGCCGAATCAATCAACGGCGCGCGCCGCATTATCCCAGGGCGCCATGGTACAGCTTAGTTTGGAACAGGCGGTGCAGCTGGCCAACCAATTGGCGCCAGAACATCTGCAAATCATGACCGAAAACCCATCGCATTGGGGGCAGCAATGCACCCAATATGGCGGTATTTTTGTCGGTGCCCGCGCCGCCGAAGTGTTGGGCGACTATGGGCTGGGCCCCAACCACACCCTGCCCACCAACGGGTCGGGGCGCTTCCACGCGGGGCTATCGGTCAGCAATTTTCTAAAGCCCAAAACCTTTATCACCGATCATGGCGCGGCGGCACATACCCAATCCGCTTCTGATCAGGCCTCCCCCGCTTTACCCAGCCAGTTGGCACGGGAAATTGCCGCCCTGGCACGGTTAGAGGGGTTGGAGGCGCACGCCCGCGCCGTCGAATGCCGCGCCCAGGACTCTGAGGTATAGACTCTGAGGTATAGACACGGTGATCCTGCCCTTTGATGAAACCCAGCAAGGATTTTTAATCCTGGAGCCGCCAAAATCCCCAATTTTTGGCTGCCTTCGGATGCCTTGGCATCGGGGGATGGAGGAGAGAGCGGGATTCGAACCCGCGATACCTTTCGGTATACACACTTTCCAGGCGTGCGCCATCGACCACTCGGCCACCTCTCCATCAATCAGGCCGGCAGTTTAGCAGAGCTTGGCGGCGGGCGCATCCTTTTTTATCACGATCCCTTTTGGGGGAGGGTTGCCCCTCCGTTAAGCCGATGGCTAAAGCGAAAAAGCTCTAATCCCGCAGCACGGTGATGCGCAGGGCGTGCAGGCCGCTGGCAAACTCGGCGGCGACGGCTTGGTTGATGCGGCGATGCTGTTCCAGGCGGGATAGGTTTTGCAGGCTGGCGGCGGCGATGCGCAGGGCAAAATGGCTTTCACCCTGATCATGGCCAGCCTCCCTAACCCCCTGATGCCCCGCATGTTGCGCCGATTCGTCGATCAGCTCCAAACGGCTGGGGGCAAAGGCGGCGTGCAGGGTGGCGTGGATTCGCTGTTGGCGGCGGGCGGGCGGTGGCGGCGGGCGGTCTAAGGAATCGGGCATAGGGTTTTATCGCAAACAATTAGGGTGAGAAAAGGCGGTGGGCAATTGTCAAAATTTCATCAGCTTGCGCTATAATCATTCCACTTTAAAAGTCTACAGTGCTGCAACGAACAGGATGTCTGCGATACGGTGCTTATGTATCCAACCTAAACGCCGCTCCGCTGACCGACCGTGCAACAGTTGCGCATGCTGTAGCCTTCTAAATTGAAACGATTATAATCTGACAAAGTCGGAAGGAAAATGGAATATGGTGCGCCCCCGCAATTCCTCGCGCAATCCCCCGCGCAATCCAGGGCTCGATTTGGGCTCTATCAACGATGCAACGCCTGGCAAGGGGCAGGGGCAGGATCGGGGTGAGGCGCCCGCCCGCGGTTGTGAACATCCCGATTGCACGGCGGCGGGCGACTATCCGGCGCCGCGATCCCGCCACCAACTGCGCCAATACCGTTGGTTCTGCCTGGAACATATCAAAAGCTATAACACCAAATGGAACTATTTTGACGGGCTGGGCGATGAGCTGTTGGAGGAGCATCGCAAGGCCGACATGACCTGGCGGCGGCCAACCTGGCGCCCGGGGCAAAGCTTTCGCGGCTGGCACGATTCGGAACGGCAATTGTTGGACGAAATCGGCCTGACCGAATTTGCGCCCCAGTTTTTTCAGGCGCATGCCGATGGGCGGGCGGGGCAAACAGCGGGCTCAGGAGCAGGAAAGAGTTCGGGGCAGGCCGGCGGGCAAGGCAGGGCGGCGGCCGATGCGGCCACCATGGCCAGGCTGCAAGGCATGACCCCGCCGCGCCATTTGCGAAGCGCGTTGGCGCTGTTCAACCTGCCCTATCCGTTTTCGGCGCAACAGCTGAAGCAACGCTATCGCCAGCTGGTTAAGCAATATCACCCCGATGTGGTGGCCGCAGCGGGGGGGGAGGCCACCGTTCCAGTGTCTGCCAATACGTCTGCCAATACGTCTGCCAATTCCGCCAAGCCCGCCGCCCCCGATGATGCGATGAAAAACATCAACGATGCCCACCAACGGCTTAAAAACCATGTGCAGGGCGGTGATGGTTAGGGTTGCGTTGATGTTAGGGGGCGCGGGCGCCCTAAGAAGACAACAGCGTGGTCAACCGGTCAATCACCTGGTTGACTTGCGCCACATCTTCACCCTCCACCAACAGGCGCAGCAGCGGTTCGGTGCCCGATGGCCGGATCAACAGGCGGCCATGCCCCGCCAATTCCGCCTCCATCGCCGCAATCGCGCTGACCACCGTTGGTTGGTTCAGCACCCCTGGGTTGGTCAGCGGCAGGCTGGCTTGCCGTTGCGGCAGCAGGGGAAACAGCTGGCTAAGCGCGCTGGTCGGTTTGTTCCAACGCAGCAGCAATGCCAACAGTTGCAACCCCGCCAGCAACCCATCGCCGCAGGTGGCCTTTTGCGGGAACAGCAGGTGTCCCGACTGCTCCCCCCCAAAGCTTAAATCATGCTGACGCAGGCTGGCCATCACCTTGCGATCGCCGACAGGGGTGCGATGGCTGGCAATCCCCTGGCTGGTCAACCATTGCTCCAGCCCCAGGTTGGACATAACGGTAAAGGCGATCCCATCCCCCTGCAACTGCCCCAACTGATGCATGCCGATCGCCAACGCGCCCAGCAGGTGGTCACCATCGACCACATTGCCCCGTTCATCCACCACCACCAGCCGATCGCCATCCCCATCCAGCGCCAGTCCGATGGCGGCGCGCTGTTCCACCACGGTTTGGCGCAGGCGGGCGGGGTTGGTGGCGCCCAGGCGATCGTTGATGTTCATCCCGTTCGGATCAACCCCGATTGCCACCACCTCAGCCCCCAATTCACGCAGCACCGTCGGGGCGATTTTATAGGCCGCCCCGTTGGCGCAATCCAGGGCGATTCGCATGCCATCCAGGGTTAAATCGGCGGGAAAGTGCGATTTGATAAATTCGATATAGCGTCCCGCCACGTCATCCAACCGTTGCGCCTTGCCAATCTGATCATCGCTGGCCAGGGGAAAGTCATCGCCCGCCACCATTCGTTCAATCACTGCCTCATGATCATCACTCAGTTTATGGCCATCGGCGCCAAAAATTTTGATGCCATTGTCGTGATAGGGGTTGTGGGATGCGGTGATCATCACCCCCATATCCGCCCGCAGGGAACGCACCAAAAACCCAATCGCGGGGGTTGGCACGGGACCCACCAGCACCACATCCATGCCAACGCTGGTAAAGCCCGCGGTCATCGCTGCCTCTAACATATAACCCGACCGTCGGGTATCCTTACCCACCACCGCCAGCCGCCGTCGGCCAGGTTGATGCCCAATGCTGCCCGCCGCCATGGCGATAGCGGTGGCGATGGTGGCGGTCATCGGCGCCTGATTCGCCCGCCCGCGCACGCCATCGGTGCCAAACAGCTTGGGATTGGGTGGGGGGGTGGATTGGGTCATGGTCACAAATTTAGGTTGGGGGGTAAGGGCTTCTTATACAATTTTGGGGGATTACTGATCAACCAGCAAGGGCAAGTCGCCCAACAGATGATCGGCCAGATGATGGCCGTTTTGGTCGTATAAGCCAACGGGCAATTGGTGCGGATCCTGACCCAGGCGCAGCTGATAGGCACGCAGCAGGTGGCGGGCGGTGTTAATCTCGGCGGGTTGCTTTGACGCATCCGCCACTGCCGCCGCCATATTGCCCCCATCGCCCCCCAACAGAATCACCCGCGCCAAAGGGGTATCGGCACCGCGCGCGGTAATCAGGGTGGCCAGCGCGGTCAGCACCGAACTGGCCGCATAGGGGCCACCAGGGTGCAGGCGGATACCGCTGTACAGCTCCCCCGCCTGGGTAACCAGGCCGGTTAGGATGGCACGATCCCCCAGCGCCGATCGTTCCGCCTGGGCGGCCAGCAACGCCACCGCCTTTTTGATGTCGCCAACCACGGGCATGGCGGCTATTGGCTGATGCACCAGACCCAACACCTGTTCGGCCTTTAACAATTGGCGCAGGTTGGGGCTGTTTTGCGCCAGGCGAAAGGCGGCGCGGCGGCTGTTAAGAAACGGGCGGGGCAACAGCTGTTCCAGATTTTCGGCCTTTGCCCACTGGCTGTTGCCGTCAAAATAATCAATCTGCACCGCGGGCGCAAACTCCCCCACCGATTTTTCCCGCAGCTGGGGATGCTCCGTCATCAGTTGCAAACAGGTGCCACAGCTTTCGCCCGGGCCGAACAGGAACATGCGTTGCAACACCGCCCCCTGGATAATCAGGCTGGCCATCGCCACCATTTCGGCGCAGATAATCGCGTCCAGGGCAGCAAATTTGATGTTGACCCCCCGCCCAATTACCAGATCCCGACCGCGCTGCCCAATCGCCAGGGCGGCAAACTGATGGCTGCTGCCGTGGCTATGGCTGGCCAGCTGGGAAAGATAGCTGCCCAGTTCCTGCCGCAACGGCACCTCGGCTTCGGGGGCAAAAATCAACATGCGGGATGCATCCTCTTACAGCGGGCTGTTAGCGGCCATCGACGCAAAAGGCATAGACGCTGATGGGATTCAGCGGCAGTCCCGTTGGTTGCGCGGTTTTCGCCTGGCCACTGGCCACCACCTGCCAACCGCTGGCCACCCCATCCTGGCCGAACAGGCCTTGGATATTGCCGCCCAACGGCTTGCTGGCGCTCAAGGATAGGCCGTCGCCGACCACCTCACCCCCGCCGCCAATCGCCACCTGGCCATCGGGGCAATAGACCGTGAAGCTGCCGCCATTGTCGCCCACCATGCCGCTGTTCCACACCACCTGATAGCCGGTCAGGCCGGTGCAGGCACCCGTTTTGGCACAGGCGCGGCTGAAATTCTGGCTGGCTCTGGGGGATGCGGATGAAGCGGGCGAGGATGAAGCGGGCGAGGATGCAGCGGGCGAGGATATAGGCGCGGCTTGCTGCCCCGCATCATCGCTGTTGCCCCCCATGGTGGTGGCGCAGGCGGCCAGCAGCAGCAGGGGCAGAAGGGCGAAAAGGGGGCGGGCAAGCTTAAACAGGGCGGTTTTGGGCATCGACAAACACAACTTTGGGGGTAAGGGTGGCGGCCTCAGCCTCAGTCACCAGGCCATAGGCAAAGATGATAACCAAATCATCGGGTTCGCACAAATGGGCGGCGGATCCATTGACCTGGATTACCCCACTGCCGGCGGGGGCGGCAATCGCATAGGTGACAAAGCGGGCACCGTTGCGCAAATTGACCACATGAATCTGCTCATGCACCGCAATGCCGGCGGCGGCCAACAGGGCTTCGTCAACGCTTAAACTGCCCTCATAATCCAGCTCGGTCGCGGTGACGCGCGCCCGATGAATTTTGCCGTGGAGAAAGGTTTTCAACATAAGGCCAACAGTGTTAAATGGTGGGGAAATTCCCGTCTATATCAACCGAAACATGGCCAGCTTGCAACACCCTTATCAAAAACCCGTTGATTTGCCCAACATTGCGGGGGCGCGGGTCGCCATCCTGCAAAGCCGTTGGCACCATGCGCATACCGATCGCATGATTGCCAAATGCCGCCAATTGCTGGCGGAGGCTGGCTGTCAACAGGTGACGCAGCATGTTTTGCCAGGTTCCCTGGAACTGGTGCTGGCGGCGCAGGATTTGGCGGCTGTCCAGCCCAAACCCGATGCCATCATCTGTTTCGGCATTATTCAGCGGGGGGAAACCGCCCATTACGACATGCTGCTGTCCATGTGCGCACAGGGGCTGATTGAGGTGATGTTGCGGCAATCGGTGCCAATTCTGAACGAAATTATCGGCGTTGCCGACCTGCAACAGGTAATCGCCCGATCCCAGGATGATGGGTTTAATAAGGGGTGGGAGGCCGCCCAGGCCGCCATCGACATGATCGCCTGGCGCCGCCTGAACGGGGGCGGTTAGGGCGGTTTCTATTTAGCCTTATATGCCGTCAGGCTAAGGAGTAGCCTCAAACGGGCGGGCAACACGATAGAAATCGCCAGGCCGCTTTTCGTATTTGCGCAGGATGGCATCAAATGCCCCCTCATAACGCGCCTCGTTTACCGCCACATCCAACATTTCCAACAGCTGCTGTTCA
>CAISOG010000145.1 GCA_903887035.1 uncultured Holosporaceae bacterium
AATATACAGCCTGCGAAAATGTTACGAGGTCGAGAAACGGAGCGGGAGTGTACATGGAAGTACATGAGCACCGTATCACAGAGATCGTGACATTTGCAGCACTGGAGATTTTTAAAGTGGAATGACTATAGTGGCCAAAGCTCTAACTACAGCGCAACAAACAGCAGGCAGTTGCGGTCACTGCTGGTGCCATCATAGCTAAAGTTGGGCGCCGTGCCGGTCGCGCAACCCGTACCTGTCGCCATAACCTTGCCCGTGCGGGGGTTGCCATCGTCCAGGGATTTATCAATCTGATAGGCCTGATCGGGGGTTAGGATAGCGTTTTCGGCAAAATCGCCTGAGGTTGTACCTGAACCCGCCGCCGTGGTGGGGGCACCATCGCCAATCCGCAACCATGTTCCCCGTGGAATAGCCACCGAATTGCTGGTGCTGCTTCCGTCAGCCACAACCGCAACGATACCACCGCCCAGACGGGTGGCGGGAATCTCCTTACCCAATTTGGCGTCGGTGTTGGTGGCCTCTGGGCGGGCATAAACCCCCGTCACCAAATTGGCGGCGGCCAAATGTTGCCAGAATTGCACATTTTCCGTGCTGTTGGCACTAAGCATGGTTGTTCCCAGGGTGCCCGTGCCACCGCCATTAACCAGAGATGCATTCAGGCGGGTGGTCGCCTCAGAAAAATTGCCAGGCAGCGCATTGTATTTGTCCTGAAACGTGGTGACCGCGGTGCGATAGCCCTGCACCTGATCCACCACCGACTGTATACGGGCATTTTCAATCAGGGTTTGCCCCTGCAGCGCGCCACCGATCAGCAGACCCGCCACCGCCAAGACAATGGCGGCTTCGATCAGGCTGAAACCCGCCTGGCGATTCCTTCGTTTGGTGGCGGATTGTTGGGATGGATTGGTCAAGATTTTGGCCAAAATTTTGGAAAGGCTCATGGGAATGTCTCCTAATGGTTGACGTTAAGGGTTAGGGTTAGGGTTGGAGGAAATTGGTGCCGCCGCGCCAGGATAGAACTGATCGGACGGGGCTGTTAACACTGATGGCGCAGGTGCCGCGGTGGTGGCCGCAGGATCCTGTTCTTCCGGCATCGTCTCGGCACTATAGCCGGGCAAGGCTAAGGGGCGGGGGTCGCGGGTAAATTTTTGATACAACTTGGCATCGGCGGGGCTGACGCTGGCCTGGGCATCGGCGGGCGGCAACAGGGTAGCGCGCAGGAAGATTACCAATTCCACCACCTCCTGCGAATCATCCTTTGCGGCCACCAATGGGCTTAGCAGGGCGGGCACGTTGTCCTTTAGGCCGGGAATCCCCTCCTTCTGATTTAGCCCACGATCCTGCATCAACCCGCCCATCACGATCGCCTCACCCGATTGCAGGCGCAGCACCGAATCCAATTCCCGCACCTCAACAATCGGTACGCTGGACACCACCGTGTTGTTTGAGGCAATCGCCACCGCGGGATCGGCGGTATAACCGGTAATGCGGGAAATGGTGGGGCGCAGGGTTAGGGTAACGTTTTGGCTGTCGGGGTTGATGGCGGGTTGCACGCTCATCACCAGCCCGATGGGCACGGTGTACAGCTGGCTGCCAACCGACACCACATCGGGATCGCCGTTTTTGCCCTGGCGCCGTTCATAGTCCAGGGTGAAATACACCTGATTCTGCGCCACCTTTAGAATGGCGTTTTGGTTGTTCATCACGGTTAGGCGGGGGTTGGATAGGGTGCGGGTGGTGCCAAAACTGTCCAAAAAGCCCAACACCCCCGCAAAATTGCTGTCGTTAAGCGATAGGGTTAGAAAGCCTGGGGCAACCTTACCCGTTGAATCATAGGGGCCTTCCTGCAGGGCAGAGCCCGCACCAAAGCTGCCCGCCGCGTTAAAGGCGGGTTTGCCCTTAACAAAGCTGCGCCAGTTGATGCCGCTGCGATACTGATCATTCAAACTGACCTCAACCACCTTGGCCTCAATCAACACCTGCCCCGTCATTTGCCGTTGCAGCTCCGCCAGAAATCCTGTCACCCGTTTTTGTTGTACCTTGGTGCCGGTCACGGTCAACATCCCCGCCTGACGGTTCAGGCTGAAACTGCTGGAACTGTTCTCATTATCCTCAGCCTTGCTGACCCGTCCATCCTTGCTAAGCAGCAGGCGCAGGTTGGTTTCCAAATCGCTAAAGGGATCCGCCGTTGCCGTGCTGCGAATGCGGCTTTTGGAGCCGTTATCGCCGCTGTTGTTGGCATTCTGACCCTTAGCGACCGCACCAAACACATCGGTGGAAATCCCAATGCTGCCCTGGCTTTCGCGCACCGCGTTCAGAAAGTCCAGATGGTAATCCTGGGTATAGGGCAAATCGCGCTCCACCTGCAAAAAGCCGTTGCGGACGTGATAGCGGGTGTTGGTACGGCTGGTAATCTGATCCAAAACGTCGCGCAGGGGGCGGTTTTGCACGTTCATCAGCAAGCTGCCCTGCACCTGCGGATCAATATCGGCGTCCAACCCCGTTTGGCGCGCCAGTTCCAGCAGCAGGTCGCGCAGCGGCACCCCATCCCCCACGCTTAACGATACCGGCTTTAACAGGGCGGCATCGATCGGCTCCGCGCTAACCACCTGACTGGGGGCAGGTGGGGTGGGTTGTTGCGCGGGCGGCATGGTGTTGTTGGGGTTTATCAGCGACTGGCGATAATCCTCAGGCGTCAGTTTTAGGGTGGGGTCGTGCATCGCCTCATGCCCAGGGTCACAACCCATCAGCATGGCTATCAGGCCAGCAAGCAGCAGCGGCCTGCAAACAAATCGATGGCGGGTCAACATTTTGGTCATGGCTTAGGGGGCAACAGTTTCTTTGGGGGTTGAGGAAGGGTCGGGGGTTTTGGGCGTAGCGGCGGCGGCGGCGGCGGGCGTTTTATTGCCTTTTGGTTTGGCTGGCGGATTGGCTAAGGGGGGCGGGGGCAGAATGGCCGCATCCTGCGGCGCGGGGACAGACGAAGCGGCGTCATCTTCCTCCGTTGGGTGATAGCCCGCTGGCCGCAAGCCTGCTGGCGCGCTGTCTAAGGTGGGTGCCTTGCTGATGGCCACATCGCTATGGGAGGCACGCATGCCCGCGCCGCTGGCCGTCGCCAGGGTCATCAGGCGGCCATCCACGCTATGCTGCCACAGGGTCGATTGCGGCGACACCGTCAACAGCTGCCAATCGCCCAGCTGGATGCTGGGGCTGCTGCTGTCATATTTTTGGCCGTTCAGCCAAAAGCTCCAGCGGTCGGGATTCAGATACAAAATCGCGCTGACCGCCATAGGTCTTGCGCCAGCCACCCCAACGCCCCCTAAAATTTGGTCAGAGGGCGGCGCCATCGATGCCCGTGGGTCGGCTATACCGGCCGCTTCGGGTGACAGCAGCGGCCGATTTATCCCCTGAGTCATCCCCTGATACGCGGCTTGATAACCATTCCTATCCCCCTCTTGGGCGCTAAGCTGGTGCTCTGGACTATCTTCTGCCACCGCTGTTTTGGCCTGGTTTTCCGATGAACCACCCGCCTGGCTAGCCGCCGCCAGCTGTGGCCAAGCTGGCAAGGGGTCGGCCAGCCCGATAAGCAGCAATTGCCATTGGCTTTCCACCAGGGCGGGGCTTTTTTCGCTGGCGGGCAGCGGCTTTTGGGTTAATTGCAGTGGAATCACAAAACCTGGCAATTGCGACGCCAAGGTCATCACCACCTGCCGCCCCTGCAAATCATCGGCGGTTTTGACCGCCAGCTGCAGCTTAAAGGCGTTCAGCTTAAGGCCTTGATCGGTTGTGCCATCCAACTGATCCTCTAAGGGATAGCGCGCCGCCCCCACCATCAGGTCACCCAGTTGCGGGCGCAGCTGTTGCACATTGGGATCTTGCCGCAATTTGGCCAGGGCAACAGTTACCGCCTGCGCCGTCAACGGGCTGGCCAGGCTTTGACGCTCATACAGCCCTATGGCGGGCAGGCGTTGTTGCCAAGCCTGCAAATTGTTCAGCTGCTGATTGGCCAGGCGGGCGGTCTGTTTGGCCTGCGTCAACCGTTGCTGCTGCTGCCCGCGCCAGCTGTGACCCGCTAAAATTACCAACACGCCGACCACCAGCACCAGCATGGCCAGCCATTGCCCCTGGCGGTTTTGGCGCATCAGCGGGCTGGCGGATTGGGATTGGGGGTGGGCAGACTTCATGACTACTCGCTTGCCCCCGCTTTGCCAGAATCTTTGGATACCTCTTTCGCTGCCTGATTGGCTGGCTGCAGCGTCAGAATTTGCGCGCCATTGGCGGCGGTTTGCCAGCTGGCGGTCATGGATGAGGCTTGGTCAGGGGTCTGGCCAGCGTGATCCTCTGATGATTCGGATGATTCGACCAGTTGGCTGGGCAACAGGGCGATGATGTTGGCAACGGTGGGATCCTCGGCCAGGGTGGCGGGCACCTGGATCTGCAATTCGGGCTGGTTGGTTTTGGTGGCGGCGGCATGGCTGGGTTGCCACCATTGCTCCGGCTTGCTGCGACCCGCCTGCCAGCTTAGTTTGTCGGCCATCAGCGCGCTTGGCCAAACCGCCGATACCCTCGACAACCAGGCAAATAACGGCGGATGGTTGGCCACCTGCTGTTGCCACCAGCGATCGGCCAACTGCCAATGATGACTATCGGCCAAGGGCATCGGCATCTGACCCGCCAATTGTTGAACGGATTGTTGGGTGACGGCCGCCTTGACCTGCATCGCCATCGCTTCCTGCCGCAGCTGCACCCCATCCAGCAGCAACAGAAACGCCACCGCCGCCGCTGCCGCCCCGCCAGCCCAACGGAATCGCCGCAACCACTGCCACTGCTGGCTAAGCCGTTGCCAAAACACGGTCAGCGGCATCCATAGCGGGATCGGCGCGCCATCATCCCGCCCCGCCAGCATAACCTTGGTCAGGCGGTGCCCATCCCCCTGCAACAGATCAAGCAGTTCGGGCAACCAGCCCAGGCCGCGCAGCAACCACACATCGCGCCCCCCTGGTGCGGACTGCCCGCCGCCAATGCCGCCCTGATGCCCATTCGGGCTTAGTCGCGGCTTGGCATGGGCGCCCACCGCCACCAATTCCCCCGCCATCAGCTGTCGACTAAAGCGTTGCTGCAAAAACGGTGCCCATTCACGGCGCTGCAACTTTGGCCACACCATCACCTGGGGATCGGCGGTTTCATGGGCGATGACCAGCTGAAGCGGGCTGGCGGGGGGCAGGTGATCGCGCAGCCCCCGCCAAACGCTTGGGATACCATCTTGGCTGGAATGATTGGCCGCGCTGTTGATGGTTTGGGGAACAGCAACAGACCCCTCCTCCTGCCAGCCATCCGGCGACCATGATTGCACCCGAACCGATTGTTCATCCAGCAACAGGCGCCAAGCGTTTTGATTCAACTGGGACAACAGGTGCTTAACCATCTAAAAACCCCTACCCAACTGGCCGACCGCCTGATAAACGGGCAGCATCATCGCCGCCAGCACCCACAGAATCATGCCGCCCGCCAGCAGCAGCAGGCTGTTTTGCAGCTGGCTCCAACGGCGCGGCCAGGTAATCGCCAACTGCCGCTCCAACAGGGTTAGCCCTTGTTGCAAACACTGATCCAGCCGTCCCGTTTGCTCTCCCATCAGCACCAAATCTTGCAGCAGGGGGGGCAACAACCGACTGCCCATCAGGGCGATGCTCAGGCTTTGGCCATCGGCCAATTGCTGTTCCAACCGTTTGGCCTGTTCCACCAAGCTGCGGTTGCTCAGCGCCGCCCTGGCCAGCTCCAGCCCGCGCAACAGCGGCACCCCCGCCTGCCAGGCCAACAGCCAGGCATGGGTATAGGGAATAATCTGGCCATCACGATGCAGTTCGCCCAACAGCGGCAGTTTCAGGCGCAACCTGTCGATTATCGTCCTTACCCGCGGCAGGGTTGTTGCCGCGATACCAACCGCCACGCTAAGGCCTACCAGCCCGATCAGCACCACCCCGCCAAAGCGCCCAACCGCGCCCGAAAATTGCATCAACAGCTTGGCGGCCAGGCTGGGTTGGCTGCCCAAACTTTGCAACAGGCCGCTTAACCCTGGCAACAGCTGCTGGCTTATCATGCTCAACAACATCAACACCACGCCAATCACCATCAGGGGATAGCGCATCGCCTGCCAATTCTGTTGCTTCCAGGATAGCTGCCAGCGGTAGTGGGCGGCCAGCCGTTCGAAACAATTGCCCAGCTGCCCCGTCTGCTCCGCCGCCTGAAACAGACTGGTGGCCAGGGCGCCAAACCCCCCATGCGGCAAGGTTGATACCGCCTGCCCCAGGCTTTGCCCCGCCAACAGCTCCATCCGCAATTGCTTAAGCGTGTGGCGCAGGCGGCGTTGCCGCACCATCGTCTCACTTTTGGCCAGCGCGTCCAGCAGGGGGATACCCGCCGTCATCAACATCGCCGCCCGCTCAAAAAAACTGGCCAACTCTGCCCTATCCAGCTTTTGCCACGGCATTACCAGCGACAGCCAACGGCGACGGGCGCTTAGCAGCACCAGCCCCTGCCGATGCAGCAATTGTTGCAGCTGTAGGCGATCGGGCGCCTCTAACAAGCCCCGCACAATTTGGCCAGCGCCATCAGGGCTTACCCCCCCATGACCAACGCCCGCCGTCATCGCGCGATAGGCAAAGCGGTTCATGCCACCTGCCCAACCAGTTTCAGGGGTGACGCTGTTTCAACAATGTTCTCAGCCATGCTCATGGCGGCGGGCAACACCCGTTCGACCTCGGCCAGACTGGTTTGGCCAGTGGCGGCCAGCATCAACCCCTGTTGCCGCAAATTCAGCTGGCCATCCATCAACGCCTGGGCACGCAACAGCTTGCGGTTGGCGGAGCTGGCAATCAAATCGGCCAGCGTCGGGGAAACGGGCAACAGCTCCCCCACCGCCAGGCGGCCACGATAGCCGGTATCGTCACAATGGGGGCATCCGACCGCCTGATGATGGTGGCTAGGGGCGCTAAGCCCCGCCAGCTCATACAGCTTGGCCTGGGCGGGCGATAACGGCTGGGCAATCATACAGGCCTCACACAGGCGGCGCAGCAGCCGTTGCGCCAAGCCAGCCAGCCAGCTTTCGGCCAGCAACCCAGGGGCTACACCAAAATCCAACAAGCGGCTAACAATCCCAATGCTGTCATGGCTGTGCAGAGTGGTCAGCACCAAATGCCCCGTCAGCGCCGCCCGTAAGGCCATATGGGCGGTATCCTCATCACGGATTTCCCCGACCATGATCACATCGGGATCCTGCCGCATCAGGGCGCGAATCCCTTCAGCAAAGCCAAAGCCAATATCGTCGCGCACTGGTGTTTGCCGCACGCCCGCCAACACCGCCTCCACCGGTTCTTCCAACGTCATGATGTTACGCTGTTGGGCATCCAGCCCGCGCAGCAGGGCGTAAAGGGTGGTGGTCTTACCGCTGCCGGTGGGGCCACTGATGACCATCAGCCCCTGCGGATAATGGCTAAGTTGGGTCAGCTTGGCCGCCAAATTGGCCTCAAAGCCCAGCTCGGTCATTGCCAACAGCCGATCCGGCCGATCCAACAGCCGCACCACCAGATTTTCGCCATGCAGGGTGGGTTGGGTGGCCACCCGCATATCAACCGCCCGCCCGTTGATGCTATAGCTTAGCCGGCCATCCTGCGGCAAACGGCTTTCGGTGATGTTCATATCGGCCAACAGTTTCAACCGCACCAACAGCCCCGCCCAGCGTTCCTTATGCAGTTCGCGCACCGTCACCAACCGCCCATCTTGACGCAGGCGGATGCGCACAAAGGCTTGTTCTGGTTGCAAATGAATGTCAGAGGCATTGGTGCGAACCGCCAGCTGCAAAATCTCATCGACCAGATCGACCGCGCTGTTTTCGCCCCCCTCACTGACCTGCCAACGCATCGCCGACACCGCCTGTTCATTCGGATAGGCCTTGGCATGGGCGGCGCGTATCGCACTGGGGCAGGCCAGGTGCAGCTGGATGTCGCCGCCATCGCCATGACCGCCCTCACCATGACCACTATGACCAGCGGTTAAGCCGTGCCGAACCGCCTCCCGCAGCGCCATTGCGGGTTTGGGATAGGCGGTGGCCAGGTGGGTTTGGCCATCCCGTTGCCAGCTGACCATCAAAAACCGTTCGGCCACCAGGCGGCCAAAGGGTTGGTCGGCCACCCAGCCTTGCCAATCCTGATAGGGGCGATAGGGCAGTTGTTGCAGACTGGCCAGCACGGGCCACAACCCCTCCTCCTCCACAAAACCAAGGCTCAGCAACAATTCGCCCAACGGTTTTTGATGCGGCTCAGGCTGACGCGCCTGTTCGGCCAGGGCAATCGCCAGCTGGTCGGGGGTAATCTGTTTGGCCTGCAACAGGGCTTGGCCAAGCAAGGGGGTGGAGGGTCTTGCCAACAATCTTGCCAAAGGTTAACAAACGGTTAAGATATATGGGGTTATTATTATGGTATGCACATACAATTGTAAACCATCTTGTTTTGGCCGCGTTTCCATCAACCAACTGTAAATCATCAAAAATTCTTATTCTAAAGGAAGTTTCATGGCACATCATCACGGGCGGCTGATGCCGCGGGGTCAACGGATAGGGCTACCAGGATTCGGGGTGGCCATAGGAATCTTTTGCGGGCTGATGCTGGCGATGATGGCGGCAGCCAACCCCGTGATGGCGCATGGCACTGGCCACAAAAAGACACCGGCGGGCAGCGTGATGGCGGGCGATGACGGGGGTTCTGGCGCCGATACAGCCGCCGTCAACAGCTGGCAACCCAGCTTTGATTTGGTTGATCAGCGCAATCAGCCCCGCCGCGCCAGCGATTTTCAGGGGCGTTTTATGCTGGTGTTCCTGGGCTACACCGCCTGCCCCGATGTTTGTCCAGCCTCCCTCGGCACCATGAAGCAACTGTTGAACGGATTGGATAAGGGGCAGGCCGCCAGCATTGCGCCAATTTTTCTCAGCGTCGATCCCGCCTCTGACACCCCCGCCCATCTGGCCAATTATTTGGGGGCGCTGGATCCCCGCCTGATCGGCCTAACGGGCAGTGAGGGGCAGGTGGCGGCGGCGGTTAAATCCTTTAAGGCCTATGTTGCCCGCCAACCGGCCGATGCCAAGCTGCCCAAAGATGAACAGGGGCGGGTTGACCATACCGCCTTTTTCTATCTGCTGGATCGCCAGGGGCGCTTTGTCAGCATCCTGGATCCCACGCAGCCTCTGCCCAAATTGATCGCCGCCCTTAAGCTGAATATGCGCTAAGCTTTTGTGGCCATCACGCTTTAAGGTTGATTATGGAGATAAGGCCTGCGCCGCCATCCTTAACACACCCAGACACAAAACTGTCATTAACCCCATGTTAAGTTAAATCAAATTCATCTAAAATTGCAGGGATGGGGAATAGTGATGTTTGAAGAATTGACAGCCAATATGCCCAAAATCCCTAAGAATTTTCCAACTCAACGTGCGTATGATACTACAGCGGGGAATTTGTTTAGGGCTCTCACGCATGGCATTCCTGATATGAAGGATTGGCCTGTAAAAAATGAACAAGAGGTTCAAAAGCTTATTGACGCAAAAGGGGGTATGGTTCCAAAATTTAATAGAATGACTGGCGATTGGCCTGATATTGTGCGCACTGCATTTGGTGCGATAGAGGCAGACAATATGAATTTTGGCCCCTTTGGACAGAAGCTTCATACCCGAACTAATGAGACAAAAGCATACCAAGCTTTTCTTATGAACTATTTTGGTTTGGATGGACGCCAGGCTGAAGGCGTTCGTGCCAATAATGATCCTGCACCTGCTGTGGTACCAGCGCCTGTACCCACAGTAGTAGCGGCAGCAGCGACGCAATCGGCAAGATCAGCGGCAGCGCCAGTTTCCCCTGCACCAGCGCCATCCCCTGCGGCAACAGCTTTTGCAACCAACGTGACGCTGGGGGGTGAATCGCCATCGTCACCTGGGGCAACAAGGTCAAGGGCGGGGAAGGGTGCTGGACTGGCGGGGACGGCAGCAGCAGCGTTTGCCGCCGATGCATTAACGGGTGCTGTGCCACAAGCGGCCTATCAACACAGCCCATCAGCCCATGTACCCCCCGCGATGGTTGCAACAGCCCCCGCCGCACAGAATACGTCTGCACCACCACTAGGAATTGCAAACAGCCCTCCACAAGTCGCCCCTGCCTTAACCGCTGCTGCATTATCAGCTTCAGCTAATGCTGGTTATGGAGATTTTCCAGAATTGCATCCAGCAATCAAAGAATTGGGAAATATGTTTAATTACACTTCGGCCGCAGCATGGGAACTTATGAATACACTGATTGGCACGGATGGTGGATCAGAACCATCGTATCTAAAGACATTGACGACCATAGGCAATTTTAGCACTGAACTGTGCAAATCAGGCGTTAAATTGTACAGTATTTTTCAGGAAAAACAAAAAGCAAAAGCAGCAAATCGATTGGGTCAACAAATGCAGCTTGCGCGGGCGCGCTAATCCCGTCTGCTAATCCCGTCTGCTAATCCCGTCTTAGGCGGCTGCCTGGTGGGGGAACGGCGGGACCCTGGCTGCGCACCTTGCCTTTTAGGCGCAGGATATAGCCAATGATTTCTGCCACCGCCTGGTAATGCTCCATCGGAATTTCCTGCTCCAGCTCGACATCCTTATGCAGGGCGCGTGCCAGCGGCGGATTTTCCAGAATTGGCACGCTGTTTTCCAACGCCACCGCCCGAATGCGCCGCGCCACCTCATCCATCCCCTTGGCGACCAGAATCGGCGCCTCCATCTTACCCATTTCAAATTTCAGGGCGACGGCAAAGTGGGTGGGGTTGGTGATCACCACGGTCGATTTGGGGACAGCCGCCATCATCCGTTTTTTGGCGCGTTGGCGACGAATCTGCTTCAGCCGCGCCTTAATCATCGGATCCCCCTCCGAATTGCGCATTTCATCCTTAACCTCTTGCAGGGTCATGCGCTGATCCCGCAAAAAGACAAAGCGTTGATACAGGTAATCGGCGCCCGCCAAAAACCCCACCGAAATCGACAGCCCCAACAACAGGCGGCCACAAATGTTCAGCAACAGTTGGGTCGATTCATCAACATCCACCCCAACCAGATATTCCAAATGCTGCACATACGGCCACACAAAGCCAAAGGTGATACAGGCGACCAAGGCCACCTTTATCAGGGTTTTGACAAATTCCGTCAGGTTTTTCATGCCGAACAAGCGCTTAAAGCCGCTTAAGGGCGAAATTTTGGACAGGGTAGGCTTCAGCGATTCCGCCGACCAGACAAAACCATGCTGCATAATATAGCTGCCAATCGCCACAAACAGCAGCAAGGCCATGGTGGGCAGCGCCCCGATGACCAGGGCGCGCATCATCGGCTCTAACAACTGACGGGCAGAGTTTTCATCGAATCTGGCCATCGGCGCCTGTTCGATAAAGCTGCGCATATCACTGATCAGGCTGGTCGCCGACATCGGCAGAATGACCGCCACCGCCAGAAAGCCAGCAAACAACATGCTGGCGCTGGTCAATTCACGGCTGGTTACCACCTGCCCGCGTTTGCGCGCCTCATCCAGCTTCTGCTGGGTCGGTTCCTCAGTCTTCTGATCCTTGTCTTGGTCTTCAGCCAACTCTGCCTCCCCGGTGTTGCAACCCCTTAAGCGAAAACGATCTATAGCATTCTTAAAGCTTAACGCACCAATATGAAAGAAAAGCTGTTGTCATAGGATCGCAGGAACCAGGCCAACATGCCGGGCAGGGCGATCGCCAACAGGGCGAAACCTGATGCCACCACCGCCGGGGTTGCCAGAAAAAACACCTGCAAACTGGGCACCAAACGGTTAATCAGGCCAAAGGACAGCTGCATCAACACCCCCAACATCACAAACGGAATGCTAAGCTGCAGGGCGATCAGAAAGCTATAGCTGACCAGTTTGCCCATCATATCGGCCAAATCACCAGGTGGGGGCAGGATCAAGGGGGGGAACAGGTTATAGCTGTCAGCCAGGGAACGTAGGGCGCCGTGATGCAGATCGGTGGCAAAAATCGCCACCAACCCAACCAGGCTAAGGAAATTGGCAATCACGCTGCCCTGGGCGGCCATGGTCACATCATGGGTGAACACGTTGCTTAGGTTAATCTGAAACGCGATAAAGGTACCGGCACTGGTCAGGGTGGCCAGCATCAGTCGGCTGACCAGGCCAATGGTAAAGCCGATGACCAGCTCGGTAGCCAATTGGTGAAACACAATGCCCAATTGCGCCGATGGTTCGGGCAATTGTGATCCCAGTATCGGCAACAGCAACAGGCTGATTAACATGCTTAAGGCCAAACGGACGCGGGCGGGAATAAAGCTTTCCCCCAACCCGGCCAAAAACATCATCGCCCCGCCAATGCGCATAAATATCAACAGCAGAGCGTATAAATTGCCGCTGAGCAGCTGATCCAAGCTGTATTGCACCACGGCTATCCCTTGCCCGTGCCAATCTGGACGATGCGGTCGTGAATTTCCTCCGTAAAGGTGTGCAGCGTGCTGTACATAAAAGGCATCAGCACCAACAACGCCACAAAGACCAACAGAATCTTTGGCACAAAGGCCAGCGTTTGTTCCTGCATTTGGGTCAGCGCCTGGAACAGGGAAATGACAAACCCGATGGTCAGGGCGACCAGCATGATCGGCGCGCTGATTATCAACAGCACGTACAGCGCCTGGCGGGCGGAATCAAAAATTGCGGCGTCTTCCATGGCCTATAGGCTCCATCAGCTGGCGGGCCCTGTCAACATCTATGTCAACATCTATGGCAGCACCCGTGCCGCTAAACAGTTTGCACCCAAACCGCTGCTAATCGGTTAATTTCAGGGTTAGGCAGCGGCTGGCACCGCCCGCCATCAGATAGCTATCCAACGGCAATTCGTGCAGGGTAAAGCCCAGGCTGGTCAAATTCTGGCGCAGGCCATCGGTAATGGTGGGCATCACGATATTCTGGCCATGCACCACCGCGTTGCAGGCAAAATGAACCGCCGCCTGATCATCCACCAACAGCAGTTTGTCGCCGTAATGCTGGCGCAGGGTGGCCAACCCCTCAGCCGTAAAGGCCAGCGGCGTGGCCATGGCATAGCCGTTTAGCAGCGGGCAAAAACAGGTGTCCAGGTGATAGAATCGGTCATCCACCAGTTGCAACGGCACGACGGTTTTGTTGAACAGCGCCTGCAATTCGGCGGCGGCGGCCAGCTGGCTTCGAAAGCCGTGCCCCATGAAAATCAGATCCAGCGCGTTGTCATACAGGGCGTCCCCGCCCCCCTCAAACACCGCGGTGGGATGCTCAACCCGAAAGCCGTTATCGGCAAACCACTGGGCGGCCAGGGGGGTTTCCCCCGCCCGCTCCTTCGTCGCGAAACGGGCAATCAGGGCGGTTTTGCCCAGCACAAAGGCATGGTTGGCACTGAACACCATATCGGGCAGACCGTCGGCAGGCGGAATTAAGCGCACCCGCCAGCCCAAGGATTCGATGGTGTCTTTCAGGGCGCCCCATTGCTGTTTGGCCTTGGCCAGCCAAACGTCTTTCTCCTGTGCCCACTGATCGGGGCGCATCCAGGGGTTGATGATGTAGCTGACCTCATAAAAATCGGGGGCACACATCAAATATTCGGGAATGATTGGGGATGATGACATCGAAAAAACCTTTTACCACGCCATTGAGACGGTTGGACAAAATGCCACGCAAACGCCATTGCCTAGCCATGAAAGCCTGGCAAACTGATCCAGCAGAAAAAATTCTTGGTTGAAATCTGGCAAAATGGCAGAATCACATGATCTGCCGTTTTTGTAGCCAGCTTTTTTGATTCTGACAACGACAAACCGCAAGTTATGATTAAAAATTTTAAAATTTGGGCAAAATAATGAAACAAATCTTTGGTGTTTGGGTGGTTGCCACAGCCGCCGATGCGCCGCAAATACGCCCCAGATGCCCCTCAACGGCCTAAAGGATAGGATCAAACCATGAGAATTATCGCCGGCCAATTTAAGGGGCGACAGCTAGCCACCCTGCCCACAGGCAGTGAGGATTGGTTACGCCCTACCCGCGATCGGGTTAAGGAAACGCTGTTTCAACTAATCAGCCATGGCGCGCTGGTTGCCGCCCATTTGCCACCGCTGGTCGACTGCTGGGTGGCCGATATGGCCTGTGGCAGCGGCAATTTGGGGTTGGAGGCCTTGTCGCGCGGCGCGGCGCATGTGGTGCTGATGGATCAACGGCCTGAGGCCTTGCAGCTGGCCGCCAGCAATGCGGCGCGGCTAAAGCTGGCCTGCCCTGGCTCAACACTGACCCTGATGCGGGGGGATTTGTGCCGCCTGCCCCCCGCGCCCCAGCCGTGCCACCTGATTCTGCTGGATCCCCCCTATGGCCAGGGGTTGGTTGATGCCGCGCTGATGCAAATGGCGGATCGTGGCTGGTTACAGCCCGGCGCGCTGGTGGTGGCGGAAACAGGGCGGACGGAGGGGGTAGCACTGCCCGCGGGTTGGCAGCTGGTGGATCAACGGCTAATTGGCGAAAGCCGCCTGAGTTTTCTGCTGACGCCGCTGCAACCACCGCTCAAAATACAAATAGATCACGGGGGTGATGTACAAGGTTAACAGCTGCGAGGTTAGCAGGCCGCCGACCACCGCAATCCCCAACGGTTGCCGCAGCTCGGATCCTGCTCCGATCCCCAGCGCGATTGGCAGCGTGCCGAAAATGGCCGCCATCGTTGTCATCATGATCGGGCGAAAACGCAGCAGGCAGGCCTGGTGAATCGCCACCTCCGCACTTTCCCCCCTTGCCCTAGCCCCAATCGCGAAGTCGACCATCATGATGGCGTTTTTCTTGACGATACCGATAAGCAGGACGATGCCGATAATGGCGATCACGCTTAAGTCCATCTTGAACAGCCACAACACCCCCAACGCCCCTAAACCCGCTGAGGGCAATCCCGACAGGATGGTGATGGGGTGAATAAAGCTTTCGTACAACATGCCCAAAATGATGTAGATAACCGCCACCGCCAGCAGCAGTAGTAAGCCCTGCCCCGCGGCAGAATCTTGGAAAGCCTGCGCCGTGCCCTGAAAACTGGTGATGATGCTGTCCGGCACGGCCAACTTGGCCTTCATCCCATCAATCTTGCTGACCGCCTGGCTAAGGGCTGTGCCTGCGGCCAAGTTAAAGGAAATCGTCACCGACGGTAATTGCCCCTGGTGATTGATCGACAACGGCCCCGTCCCCTGCACCAACGTCGCGACGCTGTCCAACGGCACCAGCTGGCCATCCTTACTGCGCACAAACAGCTTTTTGATATCCTCGGGCGTTTGTTGGCCGTCAGCCCTTACCTCCAACACCACCTGATAGTCGTTGGATGGCGTGTAGAGCGTCGCGGCCTGCGCCGTGCCAAAGGCGGCGTACAGCGCCTGACGAATATCTTGGTAGGTCAGGCCGAGGCTGGCCGCCTTTTGCTGATCCACCACCAGGCGGGCTTCCAGGCTTTTCAGCTGCAAATCGGTGCTGACCTCCTGAAACCCTGGCGTTTTGGCCATTTCGACCTGCAACTTCTCTGCCCAGCCGTACAATTCCTGCAAATCGCTGCCCTGCAGGGTGTATTGGTACAAAGCCTTGCTAAGCCGTCCGCCGATTTGGATGTTCTGAATCGGCTGCATAAAGACATTCAGCCCCTGCACCTGCGCCAATTGACCGCGCAGGCGTTGAATGATTGCGCCGGCGGGGGGGCGATCGCTGCGCGGGGTCAGGCCAAAGAAAATGCGGCCAGAATTCAGCGCGCCGCGCCCACCACCCAACGCGAAAAAGACATTCTGCACCGCGGGATCCTGGGCGATGATGGCGGCAGCCTGTTTCTGCTTCTCCACCATGGCGTCATAGGAAATATCCTGCGCCGCCTCCGTAATCGCAAAGACAAAGCCGGTATCCTCCAGCGGGAAAAACCCTTTGGGCATGGCGTTAAAAGCCAGGATGGTGGCCAACAGGCTGGCTAGCACGCTGATCAGGGTCAGGCGTTGATGCCGCAACACCCAATCCAGGCTGCGTTCATACAGGCGGTGCAGCCAGTTAAAGCCCGCCTCTAACCGTTGCGCCAGCGCCGATTCTTTGTCATGGCCATCGCTATCCCCCGCCGCCTTCTTATGCGGTTTTAACCAACGGCTGCACAACATCGGGGTCAGGGTTAGGGAGATAAAGCCAGACAGCAGGATGGCAACGCTGATCGTCACCGCAAACTCACGGAACAGCCGCCCAACAATGCCGCCCATGAACAACACGGGCAAAAACACCGCCACCAGCGAAAAGGTAATCGAGATAATGGTAAAGCCGATTTCGCCGGAGCCCTTCAACGCCGCCTCCATCGGCGACATCCCCTCCTCAATATACCGAACGATGTTTTCCAGCACGACGATGGCATCGTCCACCACAAAGCCGACGCACAGGGTTAGCGCCAGCAGGGAAATGTTGTTGATGCTGAAGCCAAACAGCGCCATCAAGCCATAGGTGGCGACGATCGACAGCGGCACGGCAATGGCGGGAATCAGGGTGGCGGAGGCCTTACGCAGGAACAAAAAGATAACCGCCACCACCAACACAATC
The DNA here is from genome assembly GCA_903887035.1 of uncultured Holosporaceae bacterium. GTDB lineage: Bacteria > Pseudomonadota > Alphaproteobacteria > CAISOG01 > CAISOG01 > CAISOG01. Next base: position 16,647 of record CAISOG010000145.1, read on the forward strand.
GTCAACAACATGGTCAGCTGCACATCATGCAACGATTCCTTAACCGCCACCGAACGGTCGAACAGGGGGGTCAGCTCAATTGACGGCGGAATCTGGCTGCGAAAGGTGGGCAGCAGGTCGCGCACCCGTTGCACCACCTCAATCGTGTTGGCGTCGGGCTGGCGCTGAATCGCGATCACCACCGCGTTTTTGCCGTTGATGCTGCCGATTGCCCGCAAATCCTCCACCGAATCGGTAACGGTAGCCACATCGTTCAGCCGCACGGGGGCACCATTGCGCCAGGTGACAATCAGCGGACGAAAGCCGTCAGCGTTGCTGGGCTGTCCCGCCACCTTAAGGTTAAACAGCTGTTTTTGGCCATTGATGGTGCCAACCGGCGCGTTGCTGGCGGCGCCTGCCAGGGCATCCTTCAGCTCCGCAAAGGTCAGATCGTGGGCGGCCAGCGCCTGCGGATCGGCCTGCACCCGCACCGCGTATTTCTGCGCCCCATACAGCTGCACCTGCGCCACGCCAGGCAGGGTGGAGATGCGTTGCGCCATCAGGGTGTCGGCGTATTCGTTAACGGTTGAGATCGGCACGGTATCTGACGAAACCGCAATAAACAGAATCGGCTGATCGGCGGGATTGACCTTTTGGAACGACGGCGGCGTGGTCATTTCCGGCGGCAGTTTGCGCAAACTGGCCGAAATCGCCGTTTGGACATCCAAGGCCGCGCCATCAATGTTGCGATCCAGATCGAATTGCAGGGTGATTTGGGTGCTGCCCAAAAAGCTGGTGGAGGTGATCGCGTTGATCCCCGAAATCGTCGAAAATTGCCGCTCCAACGGGGTCGCGACCGAGGAGGCCATGGTTTCAGGGCTGGCACCAGCCAGGCTGGCGGTGACTTGGATAGTCGGGAAATCCACCCGCGGCAGGGCGCTGACCGCTAGGCTGTTATAGCCCGCCAGCCCGCCGACGATCATCGCCAGGGTCAACAGGGTGGTGAAAACTGGCCGATGGATGCAAAAGGCAGAAATGTTCATGGCTTGGGCGCGTTCGGGTCTTTGGGTTGCCCAGCTGGCTGCCCCGCATCAGGGGCAGGAGCAGGAGCAGGAGCTGCCACCACAACCCCCTCACTGACCCGCAGCAGGCCGTCGCTAATCACCTGTTCCCCCGCGTCCAGACCCTGCTGCACGATGGCCATATTGCCCGCCACCCGCGCCAGCGCAATCGGGCGACGAACAGCCTTTTGATCGGCGGGATTGACCACAAACACAAAATGCTTGCCCTCATCCCCCTGCACCGCCGCGGCAGGAATGGTCAGCACCTGTTGATCAGTGCCCAGCGACAACACGGCGGTCACGAACATGCCTGGCCACAGTTTTTCGTCGCTGTTGGCAAAGCCGGCACGGGCGACAAAGGTGCCGTTGCCCGGGTCAATGGCGTTGTCGATATAGTCCAACTTGCCCTGCCCCAAATCGGGTTGATCGTTGCGGCGCACCGTCACCGCCAACGACTCGGCAGCCATCGCCGTCCGCAGCGCGTCGTAATAGCGTTGGGGAATCGCCATTTGCACCCGTATCGGCTGAATCTGGTTGATGGTGACCAACGGTTGTGGATCATTGGCCTTAACATTGTTGCCCAGGGTGACGTTGATGGTGCCCGCCCGCCCCGTAATCGGGCTGGCAATTTTGGTATAGCCCAACAGCACCCTGCTGTTTTCCCGCCCTGCCGCCGCCGCGTTCAGATCGGCCTGCGCGCTGGCATAGGTCGCCTTGGCGCTGTCCAGATAGGATTGGGCGACGTTGTTGCCGGCAAACAGCTTTTGCGCCCGTTCGTATTGCAGGCGGGCATTTTCCAACTGCGCCTTGGCCTTGGCCCAATCGGCCTCCTGCTGATTCACCTGCGCGGTTAGGGCGCGATTATCCAGCTCAAACAGCACTTGGCCAGCCTGCACCAGATCACCATCATGAAACTTCACGGCCGCCAGCTGGGAATCCAGGCGCGATTTGATCGCCACCGTTTGGTTGGCGACCACCGTCCCGACCAGCTCAACCGTCAGCGGCACATCGGCACGCGCCGCGGCGGCAATGGTCACCAACACTGGCTTGGGCGCGCCCGCCGTTGGGGCGGCCTGATTATGCTGATACATGCGCCAGCCCAGGCCAACCGCCACGACGAGCAGCAGCAGTTGCAGGCGGCGGCTGTCGCGCAACCAATGCCACCAGCGTTGGGTTCGAAAAATTGTCATGGGGCAAAAAGTCTGTTGGGAAATCGTGGCAAGTTAGCCCTGGTTATAGCGGATAACGGCGGGTTTTGATAGGGCTGCGTTACCCCTTTATCGATCGTACCAACATCAGATCCCAGCATTGGGTTACAGATCCTCTGCCCGCACCGTCTCAATCGGTTTCATTAGAATGGTGAGATGATAGCGGGTCGCTTTGCGTTCCCCGGTTCGATGCAGCACGCCAAGTTCGACCAGATCGACCAGATCGCGGGTGCTGGTGGCTGGCGGCGCCCCCGTAATCCGCCTGTAATTGCCCGCGCTTAATCCACCAACAAAACCATCTGGACCAGCGGCAAACAGGCGGAGCACGGCTTTTTCCTGGCGCGGATTCAGCCGGTCACCCACACGGTTTAACAGCTTGGCCTTATGCAGAATGAACTCGACCAGGGCGAGGCTGCGACGCTGCGCCTCAATCACGGCAGCGGCAAACCACAGCAGCCAGTCGGTGATTTCCAGGGTTTGGCTGGCTTGTTCAAGGCCATGATAGTATTGCTTGCGTCGGCGCAGCAATGTCCCCGCAACGGCGGTGAGGGTTGGAATCGACAGGCCTTGCGCCAAAGATTTCTCGATAATCGCGCGGCCAATACGGCCGTTGCCATCTTCAAAGGGATGGATGCTCTCAAACCACAAATGGGCAATGCCAGCACGGGCAATTGGCGGCAGGGGGTGGTTACCGCCAGGGCTGGTATCGTGCAGCCAAGCAAGGAATCGATCCATTTCTGCGGGCACTTGCTTCGACGGCGGCGCCTCAAAATGGACATGGGCGGCATAGTCAGCCCCCGATACAATCTGCATCGGTTCGGCGTGGCGGCGATAACGGCCAATATCGGTCAGATCGCGCCGGCCATTGGTGACCATCTGGTGCCAGGCGAACAGGGTTTCATGGTCAAGCGGCGCCGTCAGATTGCGATAAAGCGCCACCATCATTTCCGCAATCCCTGCTTCGGCCGGTTCGGATTTGCGCCGTTCGACCGCAAGGCCTAGCTGGCGACGGATGGATGCCTGGACGCTGTCGCGATCCAACACTTCCCCTTCGATGGCAGACGTATCGATAGCCTCCAGGCACATGACCTCAATGGTCAATGCCTGCCTATCCCCCTCCTCCAGGTGCCGCCCAGCGCCGATAACCAGACCCGCATTCTCTGCAAAAAGCCGCTCCGCTCGAGCAAGCCTGGCGGCATCCCAGGTGAATGTCGGCCATCCCGGCTGTTGCCAATTCCAGATCATGATTGATACACCCCACCTTTATCAATCACCATACCCCATATTTATGATTGATAAAAGGGATTCTTATCGATCACGCTTTTAACAGGAGGGGGACAATCCACGCCTAATGGCGCTCTGTACCGCCCCATCCGTTCCAAAATAAGTGGTTAGGGTTGCTGATGGGGAAGGAATGCCCTACCCCAACCATTCCCGCTTCAGTGCGGCCAGCTTGCCTGCGCGAATGGCCACCCGAATGCTGGTCATCAGGTCGTTCATAAAGCGTATGTTGTGCAGGGTCAGCAGGGTCATCCCCAACAGCTCATCCGCCTTAAACAGGTGGTGCAGATAGCCGCGGCTGTGGGTGCGGCAGGTGTAGCAGGGGCAGGCGGGGTCAATCGGCTCTGGCACGCCGCGGTGGCAGGCGTTGTGCAGGTTAAGGCGGAACAGCGGCGCCTGTTTAATCAACGCCCCGCCATGCCGCGCCAGGCGGGTGGGCACGACGCAGTCAAAGGTGTCCATCCCGACCCCGACGCCCGCAAAAATATCGGCAATGCCGCCCACCCCCAGAAAGTGAATCGGACGATCCCGCCGCAAAAAGCGCATGGAATAGTTGGCAATCTCCGCCAACTCCTCCGGGTCTTTGCCCAAACAGCCGCCAACGGCCAGGCCAAAGGTGGGCAGCTGGCTGATGTACTCGGCGCTTTCCCGCCGTAAATCCTCATACACCCCGCCCTGCAACACGCCATAAACCGCCTGGCGGCCGTCATGTTGGGTGGCAAAAGCGGCCAGCGACCGATTCGCCCAGCGGTGGGTGCGTTGCATCGAACGGGCGGTGTAATCGCGGCTGTCCTTAAAGGCGGTGCATTCATCCAACACCACCACCAGATCGGGGGCGAGTTGCCGTTGCACCTGCATCGCCGATTCGGGGGTCAGGGTGAATTTGGTGCCATCGACATAGCTGCGAAACTGTGCCCCCTCCTCCGTCACCTTCAGGCGGCTGGTGCCAAAGCGTGGGCGTTTGCCCTTAATATCCTCACTGACCCCGCCATGCGCCATGCTGAACACCTGATAGCCGCCCGAATCGGTCAGCATCGGCCCCTGCCACCCCGTCATTTTGTGCAGGCCGCCCAACCGTTCCACCACATCGGCGCCCGGTTGCAGCAGTAGGTGATAGGTGTTGGCCAGAATAATCTGCGTCGCCTCAGCCTTCGCCTGGTCAATGGTGGCCACCCGCAACGCCGCCTTGGTCGCGCAAAAGATAAAAGCGGGGGTTTCCAGGCTGCCATGCGGGGTGGTCAGCACGCCACAGCGCCCCTCACTATCGGGATCGCGGGCGGTGATATTAAAGTCAAAGCCTGGATATTCCAAGCGGGTGGGCACTTCAGCGATGGGGGCGATGGGAATCGTTTTCGAGGCGCTGGTGGAAGTAATGGTGGGCGTAACAGTAGGAGTAATGGTGGGGGCGGTCATGGCGGTGTTCGGTTGGGGGGGCTATACGGGGCGGTCTACAGTGGTGGGCTTGCGGTGATAGGCTTACGGTGGTGGGCGCGGCCTTGTTGGGGCGAGAACGGCGGGTTGACGATGGCACATCCGCAGAAGGCATGGCCACGGCCTGCCTGATGGTGCCCAGGGAGGGACTCGAACCCCCGACACAGGGATTTTCAGTCCCTTGCTCTACC
>CAISOG010000146.1 GCA_903887035.1 uncultured Holosporaceae bacterium
GGCTGTAGTTGCCCAGATCGGCGCCGCCCAGGCTGTAGCCCGCCACCGTGATCGCCTTAGCCGTCCCGACATTCTTATCGGCAAAGCTCGCGCTGGCGCTGCCGCCCAGGGTGACGCTGTCGCCCGTAACCACCCCGCTCAGGCTGCCAACACCGCTCAGGCTGGCACTGCTGGTGCCGTCATAGACTTTGTCGACGCCGCTCAGGCCAGCAATCGTCAGCGCCTTGGCCGTGATTGACCCTATACCACCGCTGACAGAGGTGGCGGCCAGGGTGTAGTTGGCGGCTTTGGTACCAGTCAGGGCAAGGCCGCTAACGCTAACCGTTTTGCCGGTGCCGACATTGGCGGTGTCGTAGCTGCCTGCGGTTGGGTTGTTCAGCGTTACATTATCACTGCCATAAATGTTGCTAAGGCTGTAATTGCCCGCGGCCAAGGTGGCGGTGGTGCTGCGGTCATAAATCTTGCTGACACTGCCAGTCAGGGCGGCGGTCAAGACACGGGGGTTCACGGTAATCGCGCTGCTGTTATTGGCATAAGTAAAACCATAGCCCATGGCGGAGGTTAGCGAGCCACTGCCGTAATTGATATTGTAAGTGCCAACATTGCTGCCCTGGGTGTAGCTGGTGGTGCCGGTTAGACTGCCCGTCAAGGTATCGGCCGCGGCGTCACTAGCTAGATAGCCACTGGCACCATAGGCATATCCCACCAGGTTGGGTGCGGCGTCACCATAAGTGATGGCATTTGCCGTGGGCGTAATGGTCAGCGTGGGCGTATAGCTGTAAAGAAAACCATTGCCCGTGGCGGGAAAGCTGGGGCATGACCCACCATAGGTGCAGCTGAAACGACGGAAACTGTTGCTGAGACTGCCGATGGTGTCGTTGGCCGGATTGGTCGAATACACCAACCAACGGCCATTGGGGGTGGAAAGCGGTGACGCACTGCCGCTGTTGTTAAAAAAGTTGCGGGCAGAGGCGAGGGTAATTACGTTACCACTTCCCGTAGCCGTTAACAAGCTGCCCGCGTTCAGGGTGATGTCCGCCGCCGCCCCCGTCGTCCGCGCCAAAATCGACGCCGCGTTGATCGATGGCAGCGTCAGGCTGTTCGCACTCGTCAGCGATACCGCCCCCAGTGCAGCTGTGTTGCCAAGAGCTGACCCAGCACCAAAACTCACACTGCCGCCATTAAGGGTTAGATCGACAGGGCCACCGGCAAAGGTCTGGAAGCTGCCGCTGTTGTTAAAGGTCCAAACCGTATCGCCGCCCACCGTTGTCGCGCTGCCACCAGAGACTAAGGCTTGTGACGCCGTCCCCGTGTACCGCACCATGACAACACCTGATCCGCCACCACCCGGACCGCTCCAACCGCCGCCACCGCCACCACCACCGGTATTAGGCGTTCCCGAAGTTGCAGCGATGCCCGGGATGTTCTGCCCACCATTACCGCCGCCACCCGTTCCACCCAATCCTCTGGTGCCGTTCACCGTAATGCCACCACCACCGCCACCGCCATAAGCTAAAGATGCACCAGTGATACTGTTCGTAGCACCCGCACCGCCAGCTCCACCAAGGGTTGAAGAGCCAGACCCTCCGGCTCCTCCAGCGCCACCACCACCACCACCTGCCGCATTCACGGCTAGATCAGGTGCAGTTCCATTGCCACCAGAGTTTCCCTGTCCTGCAGTCCCTGCACCAGCAATGTGCTTCGGAGAGCCTCCAGCTCCAGCGCCACCACCGCCGCCACCACTGCCGCCGGCTAATGCCGCGCCCCCGCCATCGCGGCTTGCGCCACCGCCACCACCCAGTGCCGTAGTGCCACCAAAGCTGCTGTTGCCACCATTTGATCCTGGAACTGCGCCGCCAGCACCTGCTCCACCCGCCCCAATCGTGACACCCAAAATTCCAGGTGTTATCGCCATGTTGGAATTGTATATTACACCGCCCCCACCGCCCCCACCGCCACCATTGTAACCACCACCGCCGCCGCCCGCGACCACCAGTGATTGAACACTGTTGATCGGGGTGATGCTATTCACCGCGCCGCCAAAAGTTGTCGTGCCCCCTGCGGTGTTCCAGTTCTGACTAGCACCGAGGGTCAGGTTGTTATTAAAGCTCAAGTTGCCGCCGTTGGTAGTCAGGCCAAGGGTGTGGCCAAGCACGATGCCGTTGGTGGCAGCAAAGCTGATATTGCCGCCGTTGGTGGTGATGCTGCCCGCGCTTAGGGTGCCAATCTGGTTTCCCGCCGTCAGCGATAGGGAGCGGTTGGCGGTCGAGAAGTTAAGGGTGTCGCCTTTGAGATCCAGGTAAATGTTGTTGCTGGCCTGCAAGGCAATATTCGCCGATTGCGACAACCGCTCCAGATAGCGGGTGGTGAAGATCGAGTAGCCGTCCGTTGCATCACCCTTTTGAATACTGGCCGTTGCCTTAGCCACCTCCGTCGCACCACTACCTGGTGGCGTCAGCCCAATGTTCCATTTCGCCGATTGGTATTGGTTAAGCAGCACAAGCGCATTATCGCTAAGCATTCCGTTATAAAGGAATGTCTCTGGTATATTGCCAGCGAAGCTAGTTGCACCCCCACCAGTCCAATGTAAACCGACAAGATAGCCAGTATTACCTGTAGATGACCAGCCCTGCGTCCCTGTTGCGCTTGCCGCAGCCGCGCCTTGCACATCAACTTTTAACGCACCGCCATTGCCATTAATACCGCCACCACGGCGGGCACTCATCATCAGCCATCTATTCAGGCTGTTCGCTCCCATATCAACATACACAGGGCCGCCTGCTGTCTCGCTGACGCCTACATTCATCATACCAAACTGCGTGGTGTTATTGCGCCAAGTGAGAATTGGGTCGCCGGATGTACCCGCGCCTCCTGTTTCATTCAGGCTTAAAAGGCTCGCCCACTGCCGCTGTGCAGTTTGGAATTGTAACCCGTAGAGGGTGATATCACCCTGTGCGTAATTAGGTAAGGTCACGTTAGACAAATAATCATTAACCCCATCGAATAGGCTTGTCCCCAGACCATTTTGGCCATTACTGATCCAGAGGGGCATGTTGGCAGCGGTGGCCTGAGTGGCGTGATTCGTGCTGCCAACCGTGGATTTATCGGTGAGCTGGCTGACGTAGCCCTGACGAACGGTTGCCGCTGCATAACTGGCGGTGAGGGTGGAGGTTAGGTTGATGGTGGTGCCGGCGATACTCGCGATGGTGTAGGTATCGGCACCAAGGGTGCTGGCGGCCGTAACGGATCCTGCGCTACCCAGGCGAATACGGGCGCCCGCCACCAGACCAGTGTTGGCGGTCACCGTTAATGTATTACTACCGCTGGTGCCCGTCGCGGTGGTGCCAAGGCTGTTATAGGTCAGCTGAACTTTGGCGGTATCACTACTATCCAACCAGAGTCTCAGGCTGCTGTTGAGGTTGAGGCCGCCATCGGTGCTTTGGAAGGCGGGATCGACATTGCCGTAGATGGCGATGTCGGTCGGATCGAGGAAGTAGGTGCCGCGGCTGCCGTTGCTGGCGGTCAGGTCAACATAGCCGAGCGCATCGAGATGGCCATAGCCGGAGGTCTCAACAAAGCCGCCATCGCCACTGTTGCCGCCAGCCGTCGCGTTCCAAGTCTGCGCATCCACCGCCTTACCGCCCAGCGCGCGGGCGTAAACATTGCCGTAAAACTGGGTCTTATCATCGCTCCAAAATATCGTGCGGCCTGCGTCACCAGTTTGCAGCGCATCGTTCAGCACCAGCACCTTATCGCTCACATAAAGATTTTTCGCCGTCGGCGTCGTGCCCTGCCCTAAGTAGTCGCCGCCGATGCGGATATCGCCGCCCGCACTGCCCGTTCGCAGATCAGAGACTTTTTTGCCCGACGTGGTGCCGCTCTTGCCGCTATGGCCAGATGTATCGATCACCGTCCCATCCAGCAGAGCGACGTTATCGCCGGTGATCGTCACCTCACCGCCACGCTCCCCCGCATTTCTGCCGCTGGCATCTAGGATGGCGGATACCAAAACTGTGCTGCTGCCCGATTTTTTGCCTTTATTGGCCGTAACATTATCCACCACGGCATTGCTGCCCTCCGCCGCAATAATGATTTTGCCATTGTGTTCGGCAACGGTGGGCGCGGTCAGTTCGCCCTCGATTTGCACCAGGCTGTTAACGATTTGGCGGCCGGCGGCGGCGGTCAGGGCGATGGTGCCACCCTCAGCGCTGATGGTGCCGGTGTTTTTGACCAACTGCGCCTCGACCGTATCGCTGACCGCCAGCTCCATCAATCCGTCGCCATACAGATCCACTGTCATCTGGTCGCCAGAGGCCAGCTGGACTTTGCCCAGGCGGGCGGCAATCACCCCATCATTTTCCACATTGGGCGCGACCAGCCCAACCAGCCCCGCCTGTTTGGCGGTGATGGCGCCCTGATTGGTGATGGTGGCGGTCGGCTTACCAGGCTTGGTAAAATGCAACTTACCGCCCTGCATCACCTGGTTATTCTCAATATCGGCGGTGGTGGCGATCAGGCCGTTGACATCGACCCGCGAATCGCGGCCGAAAAACACCCCATTGGGGTTGATCAGCACGACATTGCCGTTGGCCGACAGCCGCCCCATAATCTGGGAGGGATCATTGCTGTTGACCCGATTGACCGCCACCGCACTGGCGGACGGTTGATGGAACTGGGTGTGTTCATCAACCTCAATGTTAAAACTGCGCCAATCGATGACCGCCCGATCGCTGGCCTGATGCACGTCCAGCTTTTTGCCAGACTCACTGATGGTCGCGCTGCCCGCCGCCACCACCCCATCGGCAGGGTTGGCATGGGCGGATTCAGCGGTTATTCCTGCAAAGAATATAGCGGTAAGTATCGCAAACTTGCCAAAGGATTGTACGGCGCCAAAAGACTTCGAACGAAGAATTTTGAATATTTTAAGCGATAAAAAATCCATGAAAATTACCCTAAAAAGATATATAAAATCGTTTAGAACTTTATCTTTTTTTGTTCTGTCTGTCAACATATTGTTTTTCCCTCTTTGGGTTAAGCTGATTTTTCACCGATAGATTTCTATTTTTCTATGGTTGTTTCCCCGGAAACCCCGGGCTAAAGCCCCGCCAACAACTCGGCCATCACCGCGGGCAGCTGGTCGGGCAGGTCGTCAGCGATCAACCCCACCCCAAAGGCGGTGGCGGCCGCCCCATGCAGCCAGATCGCGGCGGCGGCGGCGGCAAACGGCTCCATCCCCTGTGCCAACAGCCCCAAAATGATGCCCGCCAGCACATCGCCTGCCCCTGCGGTGGCCAGGGTCGGGGGGGCGTTACGGTTGACCAGCACGCGGCCGTCGGGGGCGGCCACCACGCTATGCTGCCCCTTAAGCACCAACACCGCTCCACAACGGGCGGCGGCTGTGCGAGCACTGCTGATCCGTTGATCGGCGGTGACCAGCGGCAAATCATATAGGCGGGCAAATTCCCCCTCATGCGGGGTCAGCACGCACGCCCCGCGCGTCGCCGCCGTCGCCTGTTCCAACAGGGGGGTATCACCCGCAAAAACCGTCAGCGCATCAGCATCCAACACCACCGCCCGCTTTGGGGCATCCTGGTTGGGCTGTTGGTCATTAGGCTTGGGGGGCGCCGCGCTGGCCAACAATTGCAGGGCGTAGGACTTGGTCTGATCGGTCACCCCCGCGCCAGGACCCAGCAGCACGGCGGTGATGCGGCGATCCACTAACAGCTCGGCCAACGCCTGCCCATCCGCCAGGGGTCGCACCATCTGGCTGGCCAGCACGGTGGCGCCATAGACGGGCATAGCGGATGGCGGCACCGCCAAACTGATCAGCCCCGCCCCAACCCTGGACGCCGCCCAGGCCGCCAGGCGCGCCGCCCCGGTCAGCGGGTACCCGCCGACAACCAAGGCGTGGCCGCGGTCATACTTATTGCCCGCAGGGTTCAGGGTGGGCAGCAACCTCCGCCAGTGATCGGGATGGTTGGTCAGGCTGTGGGCGGGGGGATTATCAGGCATAAGGTCAGTCTTGCCGATTTCTTGCCTCTACGGCAAGGGGGCAGACGGCGGTTCGCAAATGGCGGCGACTAAGGCGATTTTTCCTCAAACATGTTGTTCATTTTCTCATGAAATTTGCCCATCACATCAATCAAATCGGCCTCCAGATGATGCATCGCCAACTGCAAATCCGGATCACCAATGTTGAATTTCTTCACCGATTCCAGGATAGCAATCAGCCGCCCCAAACCATCGGTTACTTCAAACAGTGCGCTTCGCCTTTGTAATGTCATCTTGTCCACTCTAATCCATCAATAATACGGGATGGTTTGTTAAAATTTTATGAGATATTTATCGTTTCTCACTTATCGTTATTGAATTAATCCAATGCTGACCGGAACTACGCCCCACAACCGATTGTGAATTCGGCAATCAATTTGGTGATTACTTCTGCAATCAATTCTGGCCATGGCGTTCTCCCAGTCATGCGGTTAATAATTGTTACAGTAGCGTGAAATGGTTAAGAAACGATTATCTTATAATATTTGATAGCTCTGAATACATTAGTGTTTATTTACGCATGCGGCTGTATTCATGAGTTGGCCTTGCAGGGCAGCGTTATGGGTCGAA
>CAISOG010000147.1 GCA_903887035.1 uncultured Holosporaceae bacterium
AGACAGCGAAAAACACGACCATGCCACGGGGGTAAAACCAGCGTTAGGGTTATAGCATAAGCATGTTTTTGCGCATCTGCCCAGACGGATTAGTCAACAACCTTAACGCCAGCTGGCCGCTTAATCTCCGTAGGCAAATTGTTGGCGAGCAATACGCGCTGGTAAGCACCCGTGGTTTGCACCATGACCCGATCACCAGCCGCCATCACCCGTTCTCCCTCTTTCGATTCCTGGGTTACGACAATGGTGTTGCCGGTTTCCAGGGTGATGGTGTATTCCAGGCCGTCGCGATCGGCCATCGCCTGTTCCGCCAGGGCGCCAGCGGCCAAACCAGCCACCAGGCCAGCCCCCGTTGTCCATCCTTTACCAGTGCCCTTGCCCATCAAATTCCCTAAGCCTGCGCCCGTTGCTCCGCCCAACACGGCGCCAGCCCCCGTGTTTTCGCCCCGAATTTGGATGTTGCGGACGGAAAGCACCGTGCCAAAGCTGACGGATGTGGTTTTGCCAACCTCTTTGGCGTCATAGGTGTTCTGGCTGCGGCTTGCACAACCGCTAAGCTGTGCCAGCAAAAAGGATGAGGCCAGTAGGGCGGTTAAAAATCTTAGCTTCATGGCAACACTCCTGGTGGTAATGGGGGGAAGAGATGGGAGGATAGAAAAGTTGGTGGTCACGGATTTCTCATCAGAACATCCAACCATATAACCGAAAATTTATGGTATTATTATGACCTTAGGCAAGGGTGATTGTTGCTGCAGGGCTGAATCCGCTAAAGCAAAGCCAAATCATTGTGGTGTATCAGGGCGTCGTTGTTGCTGAAGCCTAAAATTCTCTCAAATTCCTGGCTTTTGTGACCCAACAGTCGTCGTGCCTCAGCCGCACTGTATTGCACCAGGCCGTTGGCCAGCCGTTGTCCGTTTGCATCCAAAACGGTGACCACATCGCCGCGCTCAAAATTGCCCTGCACCGCGGTGGTGCCGACGGCCAACAGGCTGCCCCCCTTTTGCAAGGCCTTAGCGGCACCCGCATCGATGGTCAGACTGCCCGCCGGATTAAGACAGCCAACCAGCCATTGTTTGCGCGCCGCCATCGGCGCCTGCCGTGCGACAAAGCGAGTGTGGAGCCCCCCCTGCAGCAGGGTGGTAAGGGGGTGCAGCGGGCTGGCATTGGTAATCAGCAGGTCGCAACCGGCGGTCGTGGCAATGCGGGCAGCCAATAGCTTGCTGGCCATGCCGCCTGTACCGACGTTAGAGCCACTACCACCCCCCATCGCCTCAATCTCAGCCGTTATTTCCTGCACCTCGGCCAGATGTTGCGCCGATGGATCCTTATTGGGATCGGCGGTGTAGAGGCCGTCAATATCGGATAGCAGAATGACGGTATCGGCGCTAATCACCTGGGCAATGCGGGCGGCCAGGCGGTCATTGTCACCAAAACGAAGCTCCGCATTCGCCACCGCGTCATTTTCGTTTAGGATGGGGATCACCCGCTGCGCCAACAGGGTGCCCAGGGTTTCGCAAAGGTTGAGGTAATGTTGGCGGTTTTCGGTATCGCTTAAGGTTGGCAACACCTGCGCCACCGTGATGTTGTGCGCGGCCAAGCCCAGGTCAAAGGCATGAGCCAATTTGATTTGACCGATAGCGCTGGCCGCCTGTTTCTCCTTAAGCAGTCTGGGGCGGTGGTTTAGCCCTAACCCTTCCCGCCCAAGCGCCACCGCGCCAGAGGATACCACCAACAGCTCCTTACCCGCCTGATGCCATGAGGCCAAATCGGCCAGAAAGCTGGCGAACCAAGTTTGTTTCAGCTGGCCATTATGGATGAGGGAGGATGAACCAACCTTAATGACAATACGGTTGGCATGAAGAAACCAATCCGGGTCTTGACGCGGCGTCACGTTCATTGATGGGTTAATCGCATCTGGGGGTTAATCGGGGCGTTGCGCGGGCAACAAATTCTGTGCGGTTAACAGCTCCGCCAATTCCCCGCTGGCAAACATTTCGCGCACAATATCGCATCCGCCAATCAACTCACCCTGCACATAAAGCTGTGGAAAGGTTGGCCAATCGGAAAAATCCTTAAGGGTTTGCCGCAATTCAGGGTCGGATAGGATGTCGGCGCTGCCATATGGCACCCCCAACTGCGCCAGAATCTGCACCACCAC
>CAISOG010000148.1 GCA_903887035.1 uncultured Holosporaceae bacterium
CGATCACCGCCAACGCGGCCTGGGAATATTTCGAAGAAAAAACTAAGGGGACGCTGGAGGTTGGCAAGATCGCCGATCTGGTTATCCTTACGGAAAATCCGCTGAAAGTCGATGCAGGCGCCATTAAGGATATCAAAGTCCTGGAAACGGTGAAAGCCGGCAAGACGGTCTTTAAGACGCAGTAGCAAAAAGCGCAGGAACCTGAAGGCCTTTTGGCACTAAGGCTTGGACGAAAACCTGGCCTTTAATCTGCGAGGCATCTGCCATCCACCCTCTCCACTGCCAACAACGCACTGACTGTCGCGCTGGGCACATCGCGTTGCACCAGGGCGTGGCCAAGCGCGTCTAGCAGCACAAAGGTCAGGCGGCCGGCAACGGCTTTTTTGTCGGTCGCCATCAGGGTCAGCAGCGATTGGGGATCCTGGGCGACGGCGGGCAGGTGGCGGTGATCGATGGGCAGGCCGACCGCGGTCAAATGCTGACGCACCCGTTTCGCCACCTCTGGCGCAATCAGCCCCAAATGCTGCGACAATTCCGTGGCAAAGACCATGCCGATCGCCACCCCCTCCCCATGCAGCAGGGCATCGCTGTAGCCCAGGGCGGCCTCTAACGCATGGCCAAGGGTGTGTCCGAAGTTCAGCAGGGCGCGCACCCCCCCCTCCCGCTCATCCTGACCAACAATGGCCGCTTTATGAAAACAGGATCGTTCGATAATGTAACAAAGCTTGGCCGCGTCACCATCCAGGGCGGCGGCGCCATGCCGCTCTAGCCAGGCAAAAAAGTCGGGATCGGCAATCAGCCCGTATTTCACCACCTCGGCATAGCCCGCCAGCAATTGACGGTGGGGCAGGGTGGTTAGCACGGTTGGGTCAATCAGCACCGCATGGGGTTGATAAAAACTGCCTATCAAGTTTTTGCCATGGGGGCTGTTGATGCCGGTCTTACCGCCGACCGAGCTGTCAACCATCGCCAACAAAGTGGTGGGAATCTGCACAAAGGGCAGGCCGCGTAACAGAATGCTAGCGGCAAAGCCCGCCAAATCGCCAATCACCCCGCCGCCAAAGGCGATAACCGCGGTTTGCCGATCAGGCGCCAAGGCCAGGGCGCGCTCCAACAACTGTTCCAAC
The DNA here is from genome assembly GCA_903887035.1 of uncultured Holosporaceae bacterium. Classification (GTDB taxonomy): domain Bacteria; phylum Pseudomonadota; class Alphaproteobacteria; order CAISOG01; family CAISOG01; genus CAISOG01. The sequence goes on from CAISOG010000148.1 coordinate 1,128, forward strand.
TGGCTATAGCTTTTGCTGCCCTCCCCCCCCGCAACCGTCAGGATGTGAAAGGAAAATTCCGCCGCCGCCAGGTTGTCGGCCAACGCTTGGCCATGCCGATGCCATACTGCCTCATCCGCGACCACTATGGCGCGTTTGGCGGGCAACAGCGATGCCAACCGCTCTCCCGCCTGAGCTAGCAGGCCTGGTTGCAGCCAAATGGGGTAAGAACGGCTGGTGGTGGCAACATGGATGCTTGCCTGGGGGAAGGGGGATTGGGCAGGTTGGGCTGAAGGATTTTGGGTCATAGCGGCTGTTCCGATAGATATTGGCTAAGGGCGTTGGCAATCGCCTGAACGGTTAGATACATGGCGCCGTCCAGGCTGTCTACGGTGATGGCCGCCTCAGCGTAAATGGGATAGCGCACCGCCATTAGCTTAGCCAGGATTTCGGCGGGATCCCCCTGTTTCAACAGCGGGCGGTTGGCGTTGGCCTGTATCCGTTCCATCAATTGCGGCATGCTGGCGCGCAACCAGATGCTGATACCCTTTTCCTGAATCAGGGCGCGGGTTTCAGGCTGCACAAAGGCACCGCCACCCACCGCCACCACCTTTGGTCGTTGATCCTCTAACAGCTGACCAATCACCTTGCGCTCAAATTGCCGAAAGGTTTCCTCACCATAGCGGCTAAAAATCTCCTCAATGCTGATGCCTGCCTGGCTGACCAAGGCAATATCGCTGTCAACAAAGGGCATCTTAAGCATTTTGGCCAGCTGGCGCCCAATGCTGGTTTTGCCCACCCCCATCAAGCCGATTAACACCAGCGGGCGGCTTGGCTTAGGTAAAGCGGATTTGCCAAGAAAACTGGCCTTTGGGGCAATCTCAGAGGGGGGCGGTGATGACGTCATGGAAAATCGTTGTTTCTGGTCGACAGCTTAGGTAAAACTATGGGTAATGTTAACACCAACCGCGCGAAAAGGTTACCATGAAAACATTCCTATGGCCCCTTGCTATTGTATTAATCCTGCTGGGCTTGGTTGGTACACTGATATACCTCAGCAAAATGCCGCCCCCTGTGGCGCAAATTGAGGTGCCGGTGTCGGTCAGCCCACCGCCCCCCTATCTGCAACCCAGCAATCAAGGGGCAGTCGCGCCGCAACCCGCCCCGCTCAACAAAACGCCAGCCGCCGCAGGAGAATAGGATGCGCCCTTTCAATTGCCCCTCTTTCCATTTGGCGGCTCGACTGGTTGCTAGGCCTTTGGCTATTGCCTTAGCGCTTATGGCCACGATGGCATCCCCTAGCTATGCCGTGGATGAAACCATACAGGCTGTACCCCTGGGTCAGGCTTCGGTGGGGGAATTGGGGGCATTGTCCCCGCAGGAAGGGGGCTTTGGGTCGCAATGGTGGCAAAATAGTACGCCCGAACAGATTGAGGCGGCCTTTGCCATGCTGCCCGCCAATCCAGGCGATTGGTCACAACGGCAGCTGCAACGCCGCCTGCTGCTTAGTCCTGTATCCCTGCCCGATGAGCAGGCGGGATACCGTTTGTTACAGTCGCGCACCGAACGGTTGGAAGCGTTGGGCTATCCCGCCGATGCGGTGCGGCTGTTGCAAAGCTGGCCGCGCGATCGACAGTCGTCGGAGTGGTTGTGGCTGGCGCGCAGCACTGCCCGTCTGTTGAATGGCGATGATGGGGGATGTCAGGAACCAACCCCATTAAACGCCGAAGTTCCAGGCGGCGAAGCGGGCTTTTTATCCGCCTATTGCCTGTGGGTTAAGGGTGAGCAGTCCGCCGCCGAAGTTGCCCTGAATGTGTTGGGGGATCGTCAATCGGTGGCCACGCCAGCCCAGCCCAAGGATAAGGCCGATGCCAAGGCGCAGGCTAAGGCGAAGGAGGCTGAGGCCAATCGACTGTCCCTGTATCAAACCGTGGTGACGGGGCAACCGCTGTCACCCAAGCTGGCCGTGACGCTGAAGGGGCTGGATGCGGCGCTGCTGCAGCATGCAATTTTTGGCGATGTTAAGGGCGTGGTGGCGGCGGGCAACTGGTCGATGATGGCCAAGCTGCAATTGTTACGAAACAAAACGTTGCCGCCAGATGTTAAACTGATGTATGCAGAAAATTTGGTGGAATCGGGGGTGTTGAGCGCGGCGGAATGGCAACAGCTGGCCACCAAAGCGCTGGAGGGGGAAAGCCTGCCCCCTGCCAGTGACCCCGCCACCGCCGCCGTTCTTGGTCGCCTGTCCCGCGTTAAGGAGGTGTTGGCGCCTTCCCCCAATGCCTATAACGATGGCGCGTTGACGCGGGCGGCGGTCGATCTGTTGCGGCAATCGGGTGGGCATTGGTATCCCGTTTACCTGTTGTTGCAACCCAAGCTGGACAATATGTTGGCGCTGGCCGAAACGGGGGAGCTGGCTCCCTGGCTGGTGGCCTATGGCATAAGGCATAACCAACCCACCGCGCCCTGGCTTTCCTATCTGCCCAACGATCATCTAAACGCCCTTGCCCTGCGCGCTCTGGAGGGGTGGAAACGGCCGCAACCGGTGAACGCCACCGTGCCGGCGGGTTTTAACAACATTAAGATTGATAATGAGCCGTTGGCGGCCAAATTGCTGACGGCCAGTTTTGCCCTGAATCCCGATCAATCCGCCCCCAGCTGGCAAGCGCAACTGCTAAGCGCCCTGGCTATTACCCCACCCAAGCCTAAAGCTGAAGCGGTGTCAACCACAACTTGGCTAGGCCTACAGGCGGCGGTGGCGCAAAAGCGCAATGGTGAGGCCTTGGCAAGCGCCCTGGCGATGGTGGCCGACAATTCGCCCAACGCCCTACCCATATGGCACAGCGCCCTAAGTGGGCTGGCTAAGCTTGGTCAGCATGAGCTAACCGCGCAGCTGGCCGAGGCATGGTTGATGGACGGCCTGTTTGATGGCGCGCCCAGCAAGTAAACCCTCCCCAAGCAAAACCCCGCTGTTGGCTGAGGGCGATAGCCGCCTGTTGGCCTTATTCCTGGATATGATGGCGGTGGAACGCAACGCGGCGGCCAACACCCTGGCCAGTTATCGGCGCGATCTGGTCGACTTGGCTCACTGGGCACAGGCGCAGCAGCAACCCCTGCTAACCCTGACCACCACGCAGTTGCAGTCCTATTTGCAGGCGGTGGGAGCAGTCGGGGGGGGGCAGGGGGGCGAAGCGGGGGGCGGCCTGGAAGAAGAAGATACTAGCCATCAGGTTCTCAGCAATCGCACCCTGCAACGCCGCCTGTCCGCGATGCGGCAGTTCTTTGGCTTCCTCCAGCGGGATGGCCTTAGGGTTGATCAACCCGCCGCCGAGCTAACCGGCCCCAAAACGCCGCAGCATTTGCCCAAATTTCTTAGCGAGCATGAGGTGGATCAGCTGTTAAGCTGGGCGGCCAACAATGTCATCGCCACCAAAGATACCGATAAGGAGGGGGATGCACGCCGATTGCATGTGTTGTTAGAGCTGTTGTACGCAACGGGGTTGCGGGTTAGTGAGGTTATCGCCCTGCAAATCAGCGCATTTCCCCATCAAAGCCCCGCACCCTTAGCCAGCCCAACCCCCGCGCCGCCCGAAGCCCAACCGATGTTGCGGGTAATCGGTAAAGGGCGTAAGGAGCGGTTGGTGCCGCTGACCCCCACGGCGGCGGCGGTGGTGGCCGCCTATTTGCCCTTTCGCCAACGCCTGCTAGCCGATAGCGCCCCTCATAGCGCCCATCATAGCACCCCCAACGGCACCCCACAGTCGGTCAACAATCCCTGGCTTTTTCCCGCCAGGCGGGCGGGGCAGGGGGCACAAACCATCAGCCGCCAACAGGCACACAGCCTGCTGAAACAAGCCGCCCTGGCCGCGGGGTTGGATCCATCCCGCCTGTCACCCCATGTGTTGCGGCACAGTTTGGCCACCCATCTGTTGGATCACGGCGCCGATTTGCGTCGTTTGCAACTGTTGTTGGGTCATGCTAGCATCTCAACCGTGCAGATTTACACCCATGTCAGCACGGGTCGTTTGCATCAAGCTGTCCAGCTGCATCCCTTATCAAAATCGCAATTGCCCTAAATCTTTCCCCCTCTAGCCCAACAAGATCATCGCACCATGAGCTTTACCATCATCGAACCCGCCAAATCCCGCCTGAATCGTAGCCAGCTTGCCGTGCCCGGCAGCCAGCCAAAGCTGTTTGAAAAAGCCTGGCAATCCACCGCCGATATCGTCTTTTTGGATTTGGAAGATTCGGTTGCCCCCGCCGATAAGGTGGCGGCGCGCGCCAATGTTATCCAAGGCCTGCACGCCTTTGATTGGTCGCGCAAGACGGTTTCGGTGCGCATCAACGGCCTGGACACCGCCTTTATGTACCGCGATGTGGTTGAGGTGTTGGAGGCGGCGGCGGATAAGCTGGATCTGATTATGATTCCAAAGGTTGGCACGGCGGCGGATGTTTACGCCCTGGATATGCTGGTCAGCCAGATTGAACAGGCCAGGGGGCTGCCGCACGGCAAAATTGGTTTTGAGCTGATTATCGAAACCGCCCTGGGCATGAGCAATATTCATGAGATTGCGGGCGCCAGCAAACGCAACGAATCCCTGCACTTTGGGGTGGCCGACTATGCCGCCAGCACCCGCGCCCGCACCACCAATGTCGGGGGGGTGAACCCGGATTATGTTGTGTTGACCGATGCAACTACCGATGCGCATGGGCGCGATAACCGTGAGGTGCATTGGGGCGATCCATGGCACTATGCCCTGTCGCGGTTGGTGGTGGCGGCGCGTGCCTATGGCCTGCGCCCTGTTGATGGCCCCTTTGGCGATTTTGGCGATGCCGATGGCTATCAGGCGGCGGCGCGGCGGGCGGCCGCCCTGGGCTGTGAAGGCAAATGGGCGATTCACCCTGGCCAAATTCCCTTAGCCAATCAGGTCTTTGCCCCGTCGGAGGCCGAAATCCAACGCGCCCGTCGTATTCTTGAGGCGATGGATCAAGCCGCGCGGGAGGGGCGGGGGGCAGTCGCCCTGGACGGTCGCCTGATTGACATTGCCAGCATCAAACAGGCGCAAACCGTGGTCGATAAGGCGCGGCAAATGCAACAGGCGGGCTAGTCGGCATTTGCATGCCATGCCGTTTTCGTGTAGCCTTTCTTTTTTTCGCAAAAGCAAACCATGCTAACTTATCTTGATTTTGAAAAGCCTTTGGCCGAGCTGGAAGGCAAAATAGAGGAGTTGCGCCATCTGGGCGACTCGGCCGAAATTGACATTGCGTCCGAGGTTGAAAAGCTTCAGGCCAAGCTGGATAAAACCCTGAAAACCACCTATGCCAACCTAACCCCCTGGCAAAAGGTGCAGGTGGCGCGCCACCCCGATCGTCCCCGCTGCATGGACTATATCAACCGCCTGATTGAGGATTTTACCCCGCTGGCCGGTGACCGACAGTTTGGTGAGGATGCGGCGATTATCGGCGGTATGGGGCGATTTCATGGCCGCAGCGTGATGGTGATTGGCCAGGAACGGGGGCGGGACACCGCCAGTCGGGTTAAGCACAATTTTGGCATGCCGCGCCCCGAAGGCTATCGCAAGGCGCAACGGCTGATGAAAATGGCCGATCGCTTTAACCTGCCCATTCTGACCCTGGTCGATACCCCTGGCGCTTTTCCAGGCATTGATGCTGAGGCGCGCGGGCAG
>CAISOG010000149.1 GCA_903887035.1 uncultured Holosporaceae bacterium
ACCTATGCCGACCCAAAGGCCAACAGCGATCCCTCTCTAGGGGTTTATCACGCCAACAGCGATGGCAGTTGGAGCCAGGTGGCGCGGGTGGTACCGAAAGACCGCACCCATTTGGACTTTTTTGGCGGGGCGATGGCGGTAACCGACCAGTTTATTGTGTCGGGCGCTGCCCATAGTCAGGGGGTGACCGCCGATAACAAGCCCGAAGATATGCAGGGGCGGGTGTATGTGTTTAAGCGGCAACGCGGCGGCCTGGACATTCTGTCCACCCCCAAGTGGGAGGAGAGTCAGGTGTTAAGCCCCCCTGGACGGGTCAATCAAATTGGCTTTGGCGCCGCCCTTGCCCTTAACGATCAATGGCTGGCGGTCAGTTCCAGCCCACGCGATCAAAAACAAAGCAGCAGCAGTGGCATAACCCTGTACAAATTGGATGCCGGCAAACAACTGTGGACAGAGGATGGGGTTATCGCCGCGCCAGCAGGGGTTGACGCCAACGCCTTTGGTCAACAGCTGGCCTTGGCGGGCAACAAGCTGTTCGTTGCCGCCGGCGGGGGCTTCAGTGACAAGGAGCCAGCGGGCGGCGTGCTGATTTACGATTTGTCTAAGCCGAATCGTCCCCTGATAAGCCGGATTGACCCTCCCGAAGGGCGCGGCCAAAGTGGCTTTGCTCGCAGCATTGATGTGTTGTCTGGGGCAAAGGGAACCATGTTGGCCATTGGTGCCACCCGTGACAGTGTGCAGGGGCAGGCGACCGGCGCGGTCTATCTGTACAGCCAGGCTGCCGACGGCTCATGGTCAATAGCGGGGCGGTTGACTCCCGAAAAGGGTGAGGCCGATGAGGGGTTTGGCAGCAAAATTCGCCTAGACAACAACCGCATCCTGGTCAGTGCCCCCTTCAAAAAGGGGATTGGCATGGCGCAGAGCGATATTGGTGCGGTCTATCTGTTTGATCGCGTGGATAATTCCGCCAAATGGCAGCAAAAAGCCAGCTTTATTGCCAATGATGTCGCGAAAGACTTGCGCTTTGGCCGCGCCCTGGCCTTTGCCGGCGACCAAGTGATTGTGGGCGCGCCCACCAACAGCGCCCAGGTTTATTATGGCGGCGCGTTGTATTTTATCCGCCCGACCACAGCGGCCAGCCGTGCCCAGTAACGCCGACAAAATTGCCTGGATAACAGGAGGCGGCAGTGGTATTGGCGCCGCCGTGGCCACCGAATTGGCGCGCCAAGGCTGGCAGGTAGTCATCAGCGGCCGCAGCTTGGAGAAGTTGCAGGCGGTGGCGGTAGCGGATGCCCAGCTGGCCAATCGGTTGCACCCTATTGCCCTGGATGTCACCGACGATGCCGCCAACCAGGCGGTGGTGGCGGAGGTGGTGAAGCGTTTCGGCCGTATCGACTATGCCATGCTGAATGCGGGGGACTATGCCGCCTTTGGCGCGCCCGATTGGGATGCCCATAAGTTTCGTTACACCGTCGAAGTCAATCTGATGGGGGTGGTGCATGGCCTTAGCGCCCTGTTGCCCCAGTTACAGGCGCAAGGCTCTGGCCATATTGCCATCGTTTCCTCCGTCGCAGGCTATGTCGGCATGCCCAACGCCGCCGCTTATGGCGCCAGTAAGGCCGCGCTGATTAACCTAGCCGAATCGCTGAAGCCAGAGTTGGAGTTGATGGCGATTAAGATGCAGCTGATTTGCCCAGGCTTCATCGCCACCCCGATGACCGATCGCAACGATTTCCCGATGCCGTTTCGGATTCCCGCGGATGAGGCGGCGAAGCGCATTGTGGCCGCGATGGCCAGCAATCAATTTGAAATCACCATGCCGCGCCGCCTGACCTGGATCATGAAGCTGCTTCGCCTGTTGCCCTATCCGCTGTTATTCCCGATAACCCGCAAGATGTTGCGCCGCCCCAAAACCCCGCTTAATCTGAACCAATCTTAATCTTTTCGTCTGCCGCCGCCCAGCTTTTGCTTGTGCTTTTTGCGCAAATCAGGCTAGCTTGGCGATTTTAAGCTTTAGGACGTTGGGAAAACTCCATGATCAAATCCATTTGCGTTTACTGTGGCTCTAAGGGCCCAAATAAGCCCAGCCATGGGCGGGTGGCTGAGGAAACGGGCAAGCTTATTGGCCAGCTGGGTCTGAAAATGATCTATGGCGGCGGCAACACCGGTTTGATGGGCATGAGTGCCGATGCGGCAATGGCGGCGGGCGCCGAAGTTATCGGCATCATTCCGCAATTTTTGTATGATATTGAGGTTGGGCATCGCGGCATTACGGAACTTAAGGTCTGCAATTCCATGCATGAACGCAAAACCATGTTTTTCCATCTGTCCGATGCGTTTTTCATTTTGCCGGGCGGCTATGGCACCCTGGATGAGCTGTTTGAGATTATCACCTGGAAATATCTAGGCCTGCATGACAAGCCGATTATCATGATCAACCCGGGCGGATTTTGGGATCCTGTCTTGGCCTTAATTGAGCATCTGTACCGCGAACAATATCTGTTGCGGATTATGCCCACGGTGGTCAGCACGGTTGCCCAAGCCTTTGAGGAATTGGGGTTTGAGGTGCGCGGGATGCTATAGTCATTCCCCTTTAAAAATCTACAGTGCTGCAAATGTCATGATCTCTGCGATACGGTGCTCATGTACGTCCGTGTACACTCCGCTCCGTTTCTCGATTTCATAACATTTTCGCAGGCTGTATATTTCTAAATTGGAACAACTATAAACACCCCCAGTGTGTAACGGGCTGTAGCGGGCTAAGGGTGCGCGTTATCGGCTAGCACGACCTGATGGTGCAGGTACAGGCTTGCAAGGGTTTTTGTTAGGGTCACTGGGGATTGTACAACTAAGAGTCTGTGCGACATAACCCTGACCATCCTTAAATGGCGGCTCGGGAACCATGTGTGTTATGCCATTAGCAGCAACAGAAATATCCGACGTATTGGGTGATTCATAGCATTGGCTCGCATCACATAGTTTAAATTGAGTATCATAAAGAAATATTACTTTATCGCTTATATTTAAACCAAAAGGTTTCTGACGAATAGTAAGACGACCTTTATTTGGAATTCCTACAACTGGGCTAACCTCTACAATGCTAACAAGCTTATTATTAGGAGCCGGAACGTATATTGGGGCAGATGTATTAGAGACCTGTTCAATTTTGCATCTTATCCCCGTACCGTCTTGCTTGCAAACATTAATTTTCCATGGGTCGGGTATAAACCTTCGCCTTTAGGCGGAACTAGCCTTTAGCTAGGAGTAGGTCTATAAGGGGGAATGGGGATAGCAGGAAAAGACCGATAT
>CAISOG010000150.1 GCA_903887035.1 uncultured Holosporaceae bacterium
ATGCCTTTGTCGGCGGCCAGCCTGTCGATGGCTTTGCTGGCGCCCTGCCCGAAAGTCAATTGAAGCAGTTTATCCAAAATCTTACGGGTCAGGCTGTGCCGGCCGATCCCGCCACCGATTGGCTGGAAATGGCGGAGCAAGCCCTGCGAGAGGAGCGGTTGCCGCAGGCAAAGGCGGCGTTTGAGCAGTTGTTGCAGCTGGATCCCGACAATCTGGTTGGGCTGGCCGGCCTGGCGCGGGTCGCGTTGCGGCAGGGTAATATCGATCATGCCAAGGAGTTGTTGGCGGCGGCGCCCGCTGAGGCGGCCAACAATCCGGCGATTCAATCGGTGACGGCGGCTTTAACCATTGCGGAGGAGGCGGGGCAGCTGGGTGATTTGGCGGTGTATCAACAGGCATTGGCGGCCAACCCCGCCGATCATGCGGCGGCGATGGCGTTGGCGCGCGGCGAATTTATCCGTGGCGCGGTCGATACCGCTGTGGATCTGTTGTTGACCAGCGTGCGCCAGGATCGCAATTGGCAGGATGGAGCCGCCCGCCTGCTGCTGCTGCAATTCTTCAGCGCGCTGGGCTTTGATCATCCGGTCGCGTTGGAGGGGCGTCGCCGCCTGTCCACCGTGCTGTTCAGCTAACCCACCGATTGCGTCGCCATGTCTCGTCATCCCTTTGACCCCAGTTTGGAAGATTTGCCGCAGGAAATTCCGATTTTCCCGCTGATGGGCGCGATGATTCTGCCCGGCGGCTATATCCCCCTTAATGTGTTTGAGCCGCGCTACATCAACATGGTGTTGGATGCCATGCGCACCCCCACCCGTCTGATTGGCGTTATCCAACCGCGCTTTGATCCTGATGAAACGGATGGACTGACAGCTGGACTGCCGAGTGAGCGGGACGAGGCCACTAGCAAAGACGCTGCGCCAGAAAGCGCTGCAGCGGGCTTGGCCGCAACCGCCGCCCCCAAAAAAACCACTTCAAAGTCAAAAGCGCCGTTGGCTGACGAATCGACCGAATCCGCCGAAACCGATGACCACCATCCGCCCGCGCTGTACGACATTGGCTGTGCCGGCCGTATTTCCGCCTTTAGTGAGGAGGAGGATGGGCGCATCCTGCTGCGCCTGACGGGGGTTTGCCGCTTTCGGGTGGAGCAGGAGTTGCCAAAGCTGCATGGCTATCGCCGCGTTCTGCCCGCCTGGCAAGAATTTGTTGGCGATCTTCAGGGCGATAAGGAGGCGCAGGGGCTGATCAACCGCGACCGCCTGCTGCCCACCCTGCGCGAGTATTTCCGCCTGCAATCGATTGATGCCAATTGGGATAGCATTCGCGATACCGGCGATGAACCGCTGATTACCACCCTATGCTTGATTAGCCCGCTGGAACCCCAGGAAAAACAGGCGCTGTTGGAGGCACCCACCCTGATCGATCGCGCCAAAATCCTGCAAACCCTGATTGAAATGGCGGTGTTGTCGGACAATATCAGCGGCAGCACCCCGAATTAAGGGGAGTAATGTTGGGTAGGAGGATGGTTGCGCCATCCTCACTGTATCACCGTGTTATCCTATCCCCCTGGCATCGGTGGGTGTGAAGTCCAGCGGTGGAGAGTTGGTGTCGTCATTACCGCTTCACCATGTCATCCTACCCCCTGGCGTCGGTGGGTGTGAAGTCCAACGGTGGAGAGTTGGTGTCGTCGTTACCGCCTCACCGTGTCATCCTACCCCTTGTGGGTAGGATCTCAAATCCTAACCGCTGTACAAGCGTTACCGCCGCATAGATCCTACCCATAAAGGGTAGGATGACAAAGGCATTAGGAACAGGGGGGGTAGGATGACAGAGCTTTTCTGCCACCAACAACCATTCATGCGCAAACATTGCGATTTTTCAATCTGGCTATTGGGCAGGATTTTGGTAAGGATAAGAATCATACCGTTATGAAGAGAGAGGCCTTGACCATGACTGAATCTACCGCCAACAACACGGCCAGCCATCACGATGCCGCAAAAAGCCATGAAACCAACGGGGTGGAGCTGGATCCCCGCCTGCTGGATCTGCTGGTATGCCCCGTTACCAAGGCGCCGTTGGTCTACGACCGCGCGGCGCAGGAATTGATTAGCCGCCAGGCCAAGCTGGCCTACCCCGTCCGCGATGGCATTCCCATCATGCTGCCCGATGAGGCGCGCAAGCTAGCGGATTAGCCAGCAAACCTAAGCCGCCTACTGCCCCGCTTGGTCAAAAAAAGCGCGGGAGGCGGCCATCAGTTGGTCGGGCGTTTCCAGCAGAAAGCTGGCGGCGCGAAAGTCGGCTGCGCCGGGCAGGCCGCGGGCATACCAGCCCAGATGTTTGCGGGCGCTGATCATCGCGGGATGGGTATCGTCGTAAAAGTCAAAGATACGTTGCAAATGACGCTCCACCGTGTCCTGCAGGATGGCGTGGGTGATGGTCAGGGTGGGTCGCCCCGCTAGCTCATCGGCAATTTGTTGCAACAGCCAGGGGTTGCCATAGCTGGCGCGGCCAATCATCACCCCATCCGCACCCGATTCGGCCAAAGCGGTGCGGGCATTCGCACTGGTTTTGATATCGCCATTAACAATCACGGGAATCTTCACCGCCTGTTTCACCGCACGCACCGCCACCCAATCGGCATCCCCATTGTACAGTTGGGCACGGGTGCGACCATGAATGGTGATCATTTGAATGCCCACCTCCTCAGCGATTTTGGCCAGGCGGGGGGCGTTGCGGTTGTCATCATTCCACCCCAGCCGCATTTTCAGGGTAACGGGCACCGGCACCGCCGCCACAACAGCCGCCAGAATCGCCGCCGCCCGCCCCTCATCCTTCATCAGGGCAGATCCGGCAAACTGGTTGACCACCTTTTTGACGGGGCAGCCGAAATTGATGTCAATCAGCTGCGCCCCCTGGTCGGTATGGATACGTGCCGCCTCTGCCATCACATCGGGGTCACAACCAGCCAGCTGGACGGCGGCGGGCGCCTCCTCCGCGGCCATTTCCGCCTTTTTACGGCTTTTGGCGATATTGCGGACGGCGGCCGCACTGGCAATCATTTCTGAGAAAATCAGGCCAGCGCCAAAATCGCGCACCGTGCGGCGGCATGGTTGGTCGGTCACCTCCGTCATCGGTGCCAACAACACAGGCTCCGCAATCTCGATATTGCCAATGGTAATGAGGGACAGCATGGGTTTTTCTATTCCATCCTGTCCTATCGCCACCACACCATCGATTTTAGGCCGCAAAGGCCAGGCGGGGGTTGCCGCTGTTGCGGTTGCCGGCAAAGGTGGACAGGCCGGCAAAGGCGGCGGATTGACCCAATTTTTCTTCAATCCGCAACAGCTGGTTGTATTTGGCGATCCGATCAGTACGGCTCATCGACCCAGTTTTGATCTGGCCGCAATTCATCGCCACCGCCAGATCGGCAATGGTGGTATCCTCGGTTTCGCCAGAGCGATGCGACATAATGGCGCTAAAGCCTGCCCGATAAGCGGTGTTAATCGTTTCCAGGGTTTCGGTCAGCGTGCCAATCTGGTTGACCTTAATCAAAATGGCGTTGGCAGACTGTTGGGCGATACCCTTATTCAGCCGATCCACATTGGTCACGAACAGATCGTCGCCGACAATCTGCACCTTGTTGCCCAATTTGGCGGTCATCAGCTTCCACCCCTCCCAATCATCCTCGGCCATGCCATCCTCAATCGACACGATGGGATAGCGGCTGGTTAGGTCGGCATAAAAATCAACCAACTCGGCGCTGCTGAACTGCTTATTCTCACCGCCAAAGCTGTAGCGACCATCGCGGAACAGCTCACTGGCCGCCACGTCCAGCGCCAGGCTGATCTCCTCACCCGGGGTATAGCCAGCCTTTTCAATCGCCTCAACGATGGTGGACAAGGCCTGCTCACTGCTGGTCAGGTTGGGTGCAAAGCCACCCTCATCCCCAACGGCGGTGATGTGTTTGCCCTGCGCCAGAATCTTCTTCAGGGTGTGAAACACCTCCGCCCCCATTTGCAGGGCTTCGGCAAAGTTTTCGGCCTTGTGCGGCACAATCATAAATTCCTGCATGTCCAGCAGATTGTCGGCATGGGCACCGCCGTTGATGATGTTCATCAATGGGGTGGGCAACAGATGGGCGTAAACGCCACCAACATGGCGGTACAGGGGCACCTTAGCCTCCTCAGCCGCTGCCTTCGCCACCGCCAGGCTGACCGCCAGAATAGCGTTAGCGCCAAGGCGCGCCTTATTTTCGGTACCATCCAATTCAATCAGGGTGCGATCGATGCCAACCTGATCATCGGCGTCCATATTCACCAGCTTTTTGAAAATCTCACGGTTGATGGTCTCGACCGCTTTTTTCACGCCCTTACCAAACAGGCGTTTTTTGTCGTTGTCGCGCAATTCCAACGCTTCATGGCTGCCCGTTGACGCCCCCGAAGGAACGGCGGCGCGGCCACCAAAGCCAGAGGCCAGAATCACATCGACTTCCACGGTGGGGTTACCACGGCTGTCGTAAATTTCGCGGGCGATGATGTCGGCAATTTGGCTCATGATCAGGTACCTTCTTTTGGTGATCGGGGGGTTGCAACTGTTTGAGAAAAAACCTATTAGGCGGCTTCTGTCAATTTGTTTTGATGTTTTTTGGTCATATCGTCCAGCTCCTTCAACCAGCTTAGCAGGGCGGGCATGTCATGCAGCGGGATCATGTTTGGCCCGTCGGAGGGCGCCTGGTCAGGATTCTCATGGGTTTCGATAAACACCGCCGCCACCCCAACCGCAATGGCGGCACGCGCCAACACCGGGGCATACTCCCGCTCCCCCCCCGTGCGATCGCCCTTACCGCCTGGCTGTTGCACCGAATGGGTGGCATCAAACACCACGGGGCATCCCGTTTGTGCCAGGATGGGCAGGGCGCGCATATCGTTGACCAGGGTGTTGTAACCAAAGGAGGTGCCGCGCTCACACAACAGGGTTTTGTCATTGCCGGTTGAGGCAATCTTGGCGACAACATTCTTCATGTCCCACGGCGCCATAAACTGCCCCTTTTTGACGTTGATAGCCTTACCCGTCTTGCCCGCCGCGATCAGCAGGTCGGTTTGGCGGCAAAGAAAAGCCGGAATCTGCAACACATCCACCGCCTGCGCGGCCAGGGCGCAATGTTCCTTCTCATGCACATCGGTCAGCACGGGAATGCCCAGGCTGTCGCGGATTTCGGCAAAGATGGGCAGGCTTTCGGCCAAACCCATGCCCCGCCCCGTACCAATACTGCTGCGGTTGGCCTTATCAAAAGAGGTTTTGTAGATCAGCGGCATCCCCAATTTGCTGGTCATTTCCTTAAGGGCGCTAGCCATTTCCAGAGCGTGTGCCCGACTTTCCAGGGCGCAAGGCCCCGCAATCAGTACCAGGGGCAGGTCGTTGCCTACCACCACATTGGGGCTAATCGTAACGTGATTTGGCATGATAGATTCCTTAGGATGGATAAAATTGTTTAGGCGGCCGCCCCCAACTGCCCCTGATGACGGGCAATCGCCGCCTTAACCAGGGATACAAACAGCGGGTGGGGCGCAAAAGGCTTGGATTGGAACTCCGGGTGAAACTGCACCCCCACGAACCATGGGTGGCCAGCCAGCTCCACCACCTCCGTCAGCTGTTGATCGGGCGACAGGCCAACAAACTTCAACCCCGCCGATTCCAGCTGTTGACGATAGCCGATATTGACCTCATAGCGGTGGCGGTGGCGTTCATGAATCAGCTCGCTGCCATAAATTTTGGCCACCATGCTGGTGCTGCTAAGCTGGCAGGGATAGGCGCCCAGCCGCATGGTGCCGCCCATATCATCGCGCGTGCCACGGGTAACCACCTGGCCGCCCTGCTGCCACTCGGTCATCATGCCGATAACAGGCTCACTGGTGCTACCAAACTCGGTACTGCTGGCCTCGGTTAAGCCCAATTTGTTGCGTGCCAGCTCAATTACCGCCAATTGCATGCCCAGGCAGATGCCCAAATAGGGAATGCCCTGCTCCCGCGCATAACGAATGGCACCCAATTTGCCCTCAATCCCCCGTTGGCCAAAGCCACCCGCGACAATCAACGCATCACAGTCGGTCAGCTGATCCAGAACGGTCGGCTTAGCCTCTAATGATTCCGAATCGATCCAGCGGATGGTCAGGCGGCAACGGTTGGCAATCGCCGCATGATGCAACGCCTCCTGCAACGATTTATAGGAATCGGCCACCCCGACATATTTGCCAACAATACCAATGGTGGCGCTGTGGGTTGGGTTTTGCCAGCTTTGCACCAGCTCCTGCCAGGGCTGAACATTGGCGGCGGGGGCATCGCTGATATTAAAATGCTTCAGCACTTCGCGATCCAGCCCCTCGTTATGATAGGCCACCGGCACCTCATAGATGTTGGAAACATTTTTGCCCTGAATGACCGCGTCGGGCTGCACATTGCAGAACAGAGCGATTTTGCGCTTAGCGTCCTCGGCCAACTCTAACTCGGTACGGCACAGCAGGATGTCGGGCTGAATCCCAACGCTTAACAGCTCCTTCACCGAATGCTGGGTTGGCTTGGTTTTAATTTCGCCCGCATGCGCCAGATAGGGCAACAGGGTGACATGAATATACACCACCTGCCTATGCGACAATTCATTACCCAATTGCCGAATCGCCTCCAGAAAAGGCAGGCTTTCGATATCGCCAACCGTACCGCCGATTTCGCAGATGATAAAATCGTGATCGCTGGTATCAGCCAGAATGAAATCTTTGATGGCGTCGGTGATATGGGGAATCACCTGCACCGTGGCGCCCAGATAGTCACCCCGCCGTTCCCGCGCCAACACATCGGCATAAATGCGCCCGGTGGTGGTGTTGTCGGTCTTGCGGGCGTTAACGCCGGTAAAACGCTCATAGTGCCCCAAATCCAGGTCGGTTTCGCCGCCATCCTCGGTCACAAATACCTCACCATGCTGATAGGGGCTCATGGTACCTGGATCGATGTTCAGATAGGGATCCAATTTGCGCAGCCGCACGCGATAACCACGCGATTGCAGCAGCGCGCCCAGCGATGCCGCAGCCAAACCCTTGCCCAACGACGACACGACCCCTCCGGTCACAAAGATAAAGCGTGGCTGGTGGGTCATAAGAAGGTTGGCTCCGATGGCATCAGGGTTATAGGGGGTTACGGGATGGGGTTACGGCTTTTGGGCTGGTGCTGGCACTGTAGCAGGAGCAGCAGGAGCAGCAGGAGCAGTTTGCGCAGGAGCAGTTTGCGCAGGAGCAGGAACAGCTGCCGCAGGGCTATTGGCTGCAGGAGCTGCCGGAGCCGCAGACCCGTTCGCGCCTGCCGCCTGACCACCAACAGGTTGCCCCGCTTGTTGCAGCAGATCGACCACAGGGGATTTGGCTTTTTGCCGTTGCTGCATCATTACCAATACCAGGCACAGCACCATAAAAATGCCCGCCAACACCGCGGTAGCGCGGGTTAGCAGGGTGGCACCGCCGCGCGCGGTCATCAGGCCGCCCGCCGTTCCCGAACCGATGCCCAATCCGCCGCCCTCACTTTTTTGCAGCAGGACCAGCACGATCATCAGCAACACAACAATCACGACCACAAAAACCAAAAATTCATACATCTGTTATCTCCAATTCGTAACGCCACCTTGGCGCGGGGTTAGGGGTGCCGCTTAAGCAAATAAGCCCTTGATTAACAAAGGGCTTAGGCCGCCGCCGTGCTAACGCTGCGCCCCGCCAAAACGGTACTGGCGGCCACAGCAATTTGCCAAAACTCCTCAGCGTTCAGGCTGGCACCGCCAACCAAAACACCATCAACATCACCCAATGCCATAATTTCGGCCGCGTTGCTAGCTTTTACTGAACCACCGTACAGCAGGGGCACATGCCCCAGCGCGGCGGTTTGCTGACGCAGGAATTGATGCACCTCAGCAATTTGATCTAACGTGGCGCTAAGGCCTGTACCAATCGCCCATACCGGCTCATAGGCGACCACAATCGGGGCAGCGGTTGCGCTGCTGCCGCCGCTGCCTGCTAGCGGCAATGGTAGGCTGCTGGCCAACTGCTCAGCCAGCACGGCCAGGGTTTGCCCCGCCTGCCGCTCCGCCAGGGTTTCACCGATGCACAAAATCGGGATCAGTTGATGCCGCAAGGCCGCGGCCAGCTTTTCGGCAATCTGCGAACTGCTTTCACCCGCCTGCCGCCGTTCGGAATGCCCCAGGATGCACAGCTGGCAGCCCGCATCGCGCAGCATGGCGGCGCTGATATTGCCGGTAAAGGCACCTCCATCCTGGGCATGGCAATCCTGCGCCCCCAGCCACAATGGGGCGGCACCCAACCATTCCCGCACGGGATTTAGCAGGGTAAAGGGCGGGCAGATGGCCACCTGCACGTCGCCCTGGCCTTGAGCTTGGCCTTGATGAGCCAGCGGCTTATCACCCGCTCCCTGCGCCACCAGGGCTTGCACCAATGCCTTGGCATCGGTGGCCAGGCCGTTCATTTTCCAATTGCCAACCACCAGCTTGCCGGCAAATTCGCCCCCCAGCCAAGCAGCACCCGCGTCTTTTGCTGAAGCATTTGTAAAAGAATTGGTCATAACAGGGTTCCTTTCCTGCCCATCTGTTTGTAAACTGCGCTGCGTTCTGTAAGTTTTTACAGGAATCTTTTGCAGGGCGCAGCATACAACGTGGTTGCCTTGTTGGCCACAGCTTTGCACAATGATTTGAACAATGACCCCCCCTGGCCGTGCCAGGGTAACGGAATTTTTTAACGGAGAGATCGCTGATGTTGCAGGCCATACGAAATCACACCACCGGCTTATTGGCGCGATTGCTGTTTGTGTTGCTAATTGCCAGCTTTGCGATTTGGGGCATTGCCGACATTGTCCGCAGCGGTTTTGGCCAGGTCACGGTTGCCCGTATTGGCAGCAAGTCCATCCACCTAAGCGAATTTCGCCAATCGTTAGAGCTGGAAATTTCGCGGCTTCAGGCGGTCAGCCCGCAGCCAATCAGCATTCAAATCCTAAAAAGTCAGGGTGCCTTAAGCTATGTAACCGATATGATTTTGACGCGATCGATCATGGCAGCCTATACCCAACATGCGGGCATCCTGCCCGACCCAGCCAGCGTCGCCCTAACCATTGTGCAGGAGCCCGCCTTGCGGGACGCCAACGGCCAATTTGACCCCAGCAAGCTGACCGGCGTGCTATCCCGCCTACGCCTTACGGAACAGGACTATGCCGATCAGGTTGGGTTGAACCTGGCGGTGACGCGGTTGAATCAGGCGGTGGGATCCCTGCTGCAACTGCCCGATTCCCTACTGCGAACCATCGCCGCCACCAGCTTTCAACAGCGTAAGATTGAGTATGTGCGCCTGCCCATCTCCTCCGTTAAGGCCGCCGCCCCAACCGAGGCGGAGATGCAGCGGTTTTACCAGGAAAAAGCCGATTTTTTCCTGGAGAGGGATTATCGCGCCATTTCGATGATCAAAATCAACAGCCAGGCGGTGGCCAGCCAGTTGCCTGTGAGTGAGGAGGCGATTGCCGCCGCCTATCAACAGCAACTGTCCGCCTTTAAGGTGCCGGAGCAGCGGACGGTGGTGCAGCTGTTGTTTGGGGAGGAGGTGAAGGCCAAACAGGCCTATGAAGCTTTGCAGGCGCAAAAATCCACCAGCAGTGAGGCCGCCAAAAAAATTGCGCAAGACCATGGCGGTACGGTCAATGATCTGGGGCGGGTGTCAGCGCAAGACTTGTTGCCGCAACTGGCCGATGCCGCCTTTAAGGATGGGGTGGGCGTGCGTGCCCCTGTTCAAAGCCCGTTGGGGTGGGTGGTTCTGTCGGTGCAATCGATTACCCCACCCCGCACCCAAGAGCTTAAGGATGTGCGGCAACAGCTGCGCGATGGTATAGCAGCCCGCGATGCCACCCGCATGATTAGCGAGCTGCAAACCAGGATTGAGGATGCCCTGGCCGGTGGCGGCAGTCTGGAGGAGGTGGCGAAGCTGTCGGCGCAACCGATCGTTCGGCTGGCCAAGGTGGATCGTTGGGGGAAGGATGATAGATCCCAGGATATTGCCAATTTCCCCAACACCGATCGCGTGCGCGATGCGATTTACAGCACGACGGTGGGGCAAATTACCAACCTGACCCTGGACGATGGCACCTTTTTGGTGATGCGGGTGGATCAGGAAATACCGACCAGCACGCGCCCCTATCCCAAGGTACGGGATGAGATTGTCCAGCTGTTGACCAAGCAAAAGCAACAGGCGGCGGCTGAAGCCACATTGCAAACCTTGCTGACGCAGGCGCGGGCGGGTAGCACCCTGGGGCAATTGGCCAGTGCGGGGGGGGGCAAGACGGACAGCTCAAACTTCTTCACGCAACAGGATAATCCGTTGGAATTGCCGCCCGAATTGGTGATGGGGCTGTTTAACGCCGCCAATCAGGATCTGCTAACGGGGCAGGATCAAAAATCGCTGTGGCTGGTGCGGCTGACCGATATTCGGGAATTCACCCCCGATGATCAACCATCGCCCACGTACAAACAATTGACCGAACAGCTGACCACCAGCCTGCAAAAGGATGTCACCGACGCCCTGCAACAGGATATCCGCAAAACCCTGGGCGTCACCATCAACGACGCCGCCCTGATTAATATGTAGGGTTAGCGCCCGGAGTTTTTCTCGGAGGCTAACGTCTGTTCAAGACGATCGCGCGCGCGATTAACGTTAAACTGCTCTAACCGATGTAAGGCTTGCGCCGTAACATTCCAGGTTAGAGCTGTTACCACACCGATGGCTGCTGCTTCAGCAAGCTCTGGCGAAAGATGCATATGGTGCAAGACATGACGTACCCTATCATCAAATTGCAAATTGGTTACAAGCGTTGCAAGCACAACAAGCCCGCCATTTATACCTGAGTATCCCAAAAACCCATCATCAGGACGATAGGAAGAACGATCGTTCTTATTATTTGGGGGCGGTTGAGATGATTGGTCAGTTGTCGGCATCGTTCTTCCTATTTAAGATTGCATCCACAATTTTCTTTGCATCTTTAATAACTTCTGTCAACAGGACTTTTCCCTTTTTTACAAAATCTCGCGTATAAAGCAAAAAATAGTGGGATGATGGGGGCGGGGGGCAGCAACGGATGGTGCGCCCATAGGATAGGGGGGCAATGGCGGGCGGCTAAGCCGCGTGGGATATAGGCTTGGGCTTGGCGGCGGCCTTAACAGGGGCAAAGCTGCGGCGGTGGTGGGGGGTGAC
>CAISOG010000151.1 GCA_903887035.1 uncultured Holosporaceae bacterium
ATTGAATTGTTGCACGCCGAACTGCTGAAAATTACTGAGGGTGGGGAAAAGGCTTTGCCAGTTTGGCAAAAATTGCGTGATAGCCCTGACCGCCTTACATCCGTAATGGCTGATCTGAATGCTACCCTAACCGAGATTGAAACCGGTAAATTGCCGCTGAAGGAAGGGATTGGCCGCCTGGATCGTTTACGCTTTAGTTGGCGCGGCGATGATAATGAGCTGATAATTCAGCTAAAGTTAGGGGAATTGTACCAGGCCAATCGTCAATACCGCGAAGCCTTTGAAACCTGGCTGTCGGCGATTAAGAATTTCCCCGATCGGCCGTTGGTTGATAAAGTTCGCCAAAAAATGGCGAATATGTTTGGTTTGCTTTATGGCGAAAAGCTGGCCGATACGATGAAGCCGATAGCCGCCGCCGCCCTGATGGGGGATTATATCAATTATTTGGGCAGCGATAAGGTGCCGGTTGAAATCTATCAAGAGTGGATTGATCGCCTGGTCAAAATTGATTTGTTAAATCAGGCTATTGTGGCGCAGGATGCCTTAATCAAAACCCGCCTTAGTGGGGCGGAAAAATCCGAAGCGGGGGATCGCTTGGCGGAATTGTATTTGATGAATCGGCAACCGCAACAGGCCTTAACCTCCCTCAACAGCACCAACCTGCCCGGATTGCCGCCAGAACTGGTGGAACGGCGAACACAGCGGCGGGCGCAGGCAACGGCAGCCCTGGGTGAGGCGCGATCCGCCTTGGCAGAATTGGCGGGCGATTCCAGTACAAAGGCGTCACGGTTGCGCGCTAGCATTGCCTGGCAAGCGCAGGATTGGCAGACCGCCACCAACGCGTTGTTGGTGTTGATACCTGCCCGTCCCAAAGACAGCGTTGCGCAACCGAGTGATGAGGATAGCGGCCTGCTGCTGAATTTGGCGATTGCGGCGACGTTGGCGGAACGATCGGACGTGCTGAAAAATCTGCGCAACGATTGGTCGGCATCCATGAGCAGAACCGCCAATGGTAAGGCGTTTAAGGCCTTAACGGGTGAGGCCAAAACGGATGCGAACGGGGCAGGCAATGGCGCCGATCAACGAACCATGGCGGCACGGTTGGCCGAATCCACCAGCCTGCAACAAATCGTGCGAGAGCTGGGGAAGGAGGCGGATGATAAGGCCAAAGCCGAGGATAAAAAGGTTGAGGCACCCCAGCCCCCTGCGGCGCCGTCCACACCGGCAACTTCCCTGCTGGTTCAGCGCCCGCAGCAGGCGGCCAGCGATAGCCACCCCCTGACCCAATGCTCTTAAGATTTTCCTTAATCCATGCAGAAAATCATTCAACCCGCATTGCTATTTGTTGCAAAAACCTCTTAAATGATGGCGCGTGGCGGGTGTAGCTCAGTTGGTTAGAGCGCCAGATTGTGGTTCTGGATGTCGTGGGTTCAAATCCCATCACTCGCCCCAAAGTTTCTTCAAAGCCTATATCGGCTTGCCCCCAAGATGACGTGTGCAGGCATAGGATCAGGCATAGGATAAAGACATGATCGATACCCCCAATAGGTCAAGCGGTGCCAACAACAATCAGCAAAGCGACCTTGCTCAGCTGAACGTTATTGTGGTCGGCAATGAAAAGGGTGGGGCGGGAAAATCCACCACGGCTATCCACTTGATGGTCGCCCTGACGCATGAGGGGCGCCGTGTGGCCAGCTTTGATCTGGATGCGCGTCAAGGAACCCTTAGCCTGTATCTGACCAACCGCCAGAAGCATGCTGAAAAACATCAGCTGGCGTTGCCCATGCCCATGCATTTCGTCATGACGCCCAGTACGCTGGCCACCGTGGCGGAGGGGCAGGAGGCGGATAAAACAAATTTCGAAAGCAAATTGGCTGAGGTTTTGGCCGCAGGATGCGACACCCTGGTCATTGATTGCCCGGGCAGCGATACATTTCTGTCGCGATTGGCACATTCTTATGCCGATACCCTGGTCACTCCCTTAAATGACAGTTTTTTGGATTTCGCCATGCTGGCTGAAGTCACGGAAGATAGTTTGCAAAATCCCCGCCCCAGCGTGTACAGCGCCATGGTGTGGGAAGCGAAAAAGCAGCGGGCTGCCCGTGATAGCGGTGCCATTGATTGGATTGTGATGCGTAACCGCCTTAGCCAATTGGACGCCCGCAACAAACGGGATATGGCGGCCGCTATTGACAGTTTGGCCAAGCGAATTGGCTTTCGGGTTATACCAGGCCTGTGTGAGCGGGTGATTTTTCGGGAAATGTTTCTTAAGGGACTAACGCTGTTGGATTTGGTAAGCATTGGTGAATCGCTGACCCTGTCGCATGTGACCGCGCGCCAGGAATTGCGCAGCGTGATGGAAGCTGTACGGCTGAAACCCAGGGGGGCGGCTGGTGCCGTAACGGGCGCGCAAATGCCTGCGGCGACCGCCTCGGCGATGGCGTTCAATGCATCCTAGTGATTAGGGATATGGGATTGTGGTGGGGGTTTAATCATGACAATGCCCCTTAATTTTGGTGTGCTGTTGCTTGGTTATGCCCAGTCGGTAAATCCCAACCTGCCCAAGGGGGCGAATGTGACGGCAACCAACCCGCCATCTTATCTGTCTTCCTTTTTTGGATGGCTGTTTACCGATGTGCCCATAACCATGGGGCAGCAGGTTGTTGAGATTTTTTGGATCTGCCTTCTGCTTTCGGCCATCCTGGGAATCTTGGGGGTTATTCGGTTTGTTGTGATGGCCAGACCATTGTTGGTAACGCTTATTTTGCGGCTAAGCCTGCTATCCTTTGTTGTTATCGGCAGTTATTACCTTTTTAACATGGGGGAATGGCCAACCGCCACCACCCTGGCCTTGGTTTGGATTTTGTTGGTAAGCCGTTGGTGGGGCAGCTTTCGGCCAGCTGCCGTTTCTAAGGCTTGGCAATACCACCCCCCTGGCTTTCGCTGGATTGATTGGGCGCGCAGTTGGGGCATTCATCCCTTGCGATCCAGGGTTCGTCCGACACCACCGCCGCGCAATGGCCGTCATCGCGAACTAAAGCTAAGCCAGATTTTGTCACGCATTTTTTCTGGACGCTTTTGGCTTAGGATGCTGGGTCAATTGTTGTGGTTGGTGGGTTCCCTGTTAACGGGATTGGCCAGGGCGATTGAGCGGGAGCAGAAAGCGGCGGCCGCCAAAAATACCGAACGTAATGGGGTGCATCAGGCTAAGCCAGCCGCATCGACAACCGCAAGGCCAGCTGCAAAACCAGCCGCAAAGCCAGCGCCTCCACCCAAATCATCGCCTCCTCCTCCTCCGCCACCGCGCCCGCCGCTCCCCAAAGGCGGGATGAGTGAGGCCGAGGCGCTAAAGCTTTTGGGATTGCCCGCCGGCGCCAGTATGGAGCAAATTCGTATCGCCCACCGTCGGTTGATGATCCGCTATCATCCGGATCATGGTGGGGATTCCCTGCTGGCGGCCAGAGTTAACCAGGCCAAGGATGTCTTGCTGGGTCGCTAAACCAACCAACCCTGTAGCCTATCGTTGCTGGCTAAGCCCTAGGCGGAAATAACCAAATTGCCTTGAGCGGCTGGATTGGGCGCGATAGCGGCATTTTGCGTGGGTAGGCCGTTGGCTTTCGACAGCCGTTCACTGTCGGCCTGATCCATTTGGGTCGCCACCTCACGCCAGCTGTTACGCAGTGGTTCCAGCAGGTTGATGACATCCTGAGCCGCCTTTGGATCATTCTTAATGTCCACATCGGGCAAACGATGCAGGCAACAGGTAAAGATTTTCTCCAGATTGGCAGCTATCTGACCCCCCTCCTCAAGATTCAGGGTCGTTAAAAAATGTTCGATGATATCGCGCGCTTTGCAGCAGGCCTTCCATCGTCGTTCAATTTCGTTGGCCTCAATCGCCAGCATGGCATCTTTCAGCCAGAAAATTGCCCGATCATACAGCAAGAAAACAATTCTTGCCGGTGATGCAGAGAGAATTTGTTGGTTCGAGTAGGCCTGTACCTTGCCTTGGATATAGCTTTGCTGCGTCATGCTTGCCTTCCTGGTGTGCGTTACGCTTAAACGGTTTAGAGTCTTACCATATCAGCTAACCCCTAAGCCCTGGTTAATCTGAAACACTAAGCGGGCAAGCCGGCTTTAGAAGGTTAGCAGGCTGGCCACGGGGAATTTCAGGCGGTCGCGCCCCTTTAGATGCGCTAGCTCAATCAGACAGCCCACGCCGCAAACCTGCCCCTTAACCTTTTTAACCAATTCGGCGGTGGCCGCCACCGTGCCGCCCGTGGCCAGCAGATCGTCGATAATCACCACCCGTTGGTTGGGCTGAATACTGTTTATCTGAATTTCCAAAAAGTCCGTACCGTATTCCAGATTGTATTTCAGGTTGATGGTTTGGCCAGGCAGCTTGCCCGATTTGCGCACCATCGCAAAGCCGATTCCCAATTCTAAGGCCAGCGGCGACACCAACAAAAAGCCGCGTGATTCGACGCAAACCAGAAAATCTGGCTTAAAGGGGCGGACGGCATCGGCCAGCTGTCTAATGGTCTCCCGCCAGGCCTGCACATCAGCCAACAGGGGTGACACATCATAAAACAGCACACCTGGCCTTGGGAAATCAGGGATTTTGGCAATAAACGGCGTAATATCCATCTGCGGTTGGTCAATCTTTTTGAGTGGAGCGTTCATCCCTCTTTACTACCCTTAACCGCCCGGTTATGCAAGCGGTGGTTGTGTCTTGTGTAAGTTGCCCAAGTTCAAACATGTCCAAGTTAAAACAGATGTGAGACGGGTTTACGAGGGCGCCAAAACTTGCGACAACAGCACAGCAATCAGCATGGTTTGGATGCCCAACCCCGCCAAACCCGTGCCAGGCCAGCGCTGCAACCAAAACCTAGCCTTAGGATACCATCCAACCGATGACAACCGATTCAAAGATTCGCGTGATGCAGGTGATTGCGGGGGCATCCTTTGGCGGCGCGGAAACCTTTTTCAACGATTTGGTGGTCGCGTTGCAGGAGATGGGGTTGGATCAGGTGGTGGTTACCCGCCCCAATCCCGAACGGATTAAGCTGTTGCAGGCGGCGGGCATCACCAATATCGAAACCTTGCCCTTTGGCACGCCGTGGCGGGATCGTCAAACCCGCAAGAAACTGGCAAAGCTGATACAGCAGTATAAGCCCGATATTGTGCAGAGCTGGATGACGCGTGCCACCATTTTGTGCCCCGATTCCAAACGTGCTAAGCATGACTTTGTGCATGTCGGTTGGATGGGGGGGTACTACAACCTCAGCTATTTTCAAAAATGCCACCACCTGATTGGGGTGACCTTTGACATTGCCCGATCCCTGATTCGTCAGGGGTGGCCACAGAATCGGGGGCACTATTTCCGCACCTTTGCGGCGGTGCAGCCAGGGAAAAAGCTGAATCGCCAGGATTACAACACCCCTGATGATGCGCCGCTGCTGTTTGCCCTGGGGCGTATGCATGCCAAAAAGGGTTTTGACACCTTGTTAATGAGCCTTAGGCTGTTGCCCGATGCCTATCTGTGGCTGGCGGGGGATGGCCCCCTGATGGCCAGTTTGCAAAAGTTTGCCCGCGATATTGGGGTGGCCGATCGGGTGCGCTTTTTGGGATGGCGCAGCGATCGCGGCGATTTGTTTGCCACCGCCGATATTTGCGTGGTGCCCTCGCGCTTTGAGCCCTTTGGCACGGTGGTGGTGGAGGCCTGGGCGAATCGTATCCCCCTGGTCGCAACCATGGCGGCGGGGCCATCGGCAACCGTGCGGCATGAGGTGGATGGCATGTTGGTGCCGATTGACGATATTGATGCGATTGCTCAGGCGGTTCGGCGGTTGTTAAAGGATGGTCATTTGCGCGAACGATTGGTGGCCAATGCCTATGTGCACTATTTATCGGACTTTACGCAATCAGCGGTTGCCGATAGCTATTTGCAGTTTTATCAGGATATTATCGAACTTCAGCCGCAAATTTTGCAGGAAATGGCGGAGGCAGAACAACAACTAACAAGGGGGGAAAAATGGCGCAAGCGATTGAATTGGTTATTACGGGCGGGCTGCTGGTAACACCCAGCGGGATTGTGCGGGCGGATCTGGCGATTGATCACGGCCTGATTGTGGCGGTCGGGGATGTCAGCGATTATCGCCCCGCCAATCAGATTGATGCCAAAAACCTGGTGGTTATGCCGGGGGTTATCGATACCCATGTGCATTTCCGTGAGCCTGGCTTTCCAGAAAAAGAGGATATGGCCAGCGGTAGCCGTGCCGCCGCCCTGGGCGGGGTGACCACCGTTTTTGATATGCCCAACACCAAGCCCGCCACCACCACCGTTGCCCTGTTGCAAGATAAGTTTGAACGGGCGAAGCAGCGATTTTTTGTGGATTACGGCTTTTACATCGGCGCAACCCCCAACAATACCGCGGAGTTGGTGGCGGCGGAGGGGTTGCCAGGCTGTGCAGGGATCAAGCTTTTTATGGGCAGCTCTACGGGCGATTTGCTGGTAGCGGAGGATGAGGAGATTGAGCCGATTATGCGGGCAACCCGTGGCACGCTGGCGGTGCATGCTGAGGATGAATCGCGGCTAAAGGCCAACAAAAAAGACGTGCTGGACAGTGCGGCGGCTAAGGGGGAATGTGGCGTTCATCTGCACCCCTGTTACCGCGATGTCGAAACCGCCTATCGCGCCACCAAAAGGCTGATTGATTTGGCGCGCAAGCTGAATCGGCGGGTGCATGTGTTGCATGTGACCAGCGCGCAGGAATTGCCGCTGCTGGCTGCCAACAAAGACTTGGTCAGTTGTGAGGTGTTGCCCCAGCATTTGGCGCTATCCGCGCCAAGCTGTTATGACAAGCTGGGCACCCTGGCGCAGATGAATCCGCCGATTCGCGATGCGGAGCATGGCCGTGCGCTGTGGGCGGCGATTCGCAACGGATTGATTGACACTGTGGGGTCGGATCATGCGCCCCATACGTTGGCGGAGAAGGGGCAGGCCTATCCCGCCACCCCCTCTGGCATGCCAGGGGTGCAAACCATGCTGCCGATTTTGCTGGATGCGGTCAATGCAGGCTCCCTAACCCTGGAACGGCTGGTCGATTTAACCAGCGCGGGGCCAGCAAGGGTTTATGGCATTAAGCGTAAGGGGCGATTGGCGGTAGGCTTTGATGCCGATTTGGTGCTGGTCGATTTGAAAAAACGCCAAACCATCCGTAATCAGTGGATTGCCAGCACCTGTGGCTGGACACCCTTTGACGGGATGGAGATTACGGGGTGGCCAGTCATGACCATTTTGCGCGGCATGCCGATTATGCAGGATGATGAATTGTTGGGCAGCGCCGTGGGGCAACCCGTGCGCTTTCAAAAAGAAGAGGTGACGGGTTAGGGCTGATTGACCATGACGGTGCCGCTTCCCCCCCTGCTGCAACTTGCCCAACAGGGCACTGAGGCCTGCGACCAAGCCTTTTTGGCTTGGCTAGCGGGGCAGCAGGATGGCGCGGCGCTGTTACAGGCGTTGCAGGCTGGCCGCGATCATCCCGAAGCCCTGACCAGCCTGCAGGAATCGGAACTGCTGCTGGCAATCGCCCCCCATCTCGACGCCTGGCTGGTGGAGCAGCTGGCGGTGCAGGCTAAGGATGAGGCGTTAAAGGCGCAGATTGCCGCGTTTCACCCAATCGCGCTGGTGCGGCGGCAGTTTGTGCAGCGGCGGGCGGTGCCAAGGCATCAGGCCAATGCGGCGGCGTTCGATGGTGGGGAGATGGCCGCCACCCTGTTTAGCCGCTACAGCTGCGATGTGAGCGATGACACCGCCTTTGCCGAAAAAATCGCCGCCTGGTTGGCGGAGGAGGCGGCGCAGGGGGGCGCGCAAGAGGGGGTGACGGCGGCAGAGGCGGTGGTGGAGGGGTTAGCCCTGGCCGAGCGCTACGCCGCCTGGGCAGCCATAACCCCGCAGGGGCGGCATCATCATCAGGCCAGCATGGTGTTTGCGGTGCCGCAACCGCTGGATCCCGCTAAGCTGGTGCATATGCACAGCGAGCAGGTTGATGGCGTGACCTATCTATCCGCCCCAGCGGGGGATAGGGTGGTGCGAACAGGCTTTGCCCTGACCGACCCAGGGGGCAGCCTGCCTCAAGCCCTGGCGCAAACCCACTACTGCATCAAATGCCACCGCCAGGGTAAGGATTCCTGCCGCCAGGGTTTGCGGGATAAGGCAGGGGTCTTTCGTGAGTCCGCCCATGGTATCAGCCTGACCGGTTGCCCGTTGGAGCAGAAAATTTCCGAAAGCCATGTGCTGAAGGAGGAGGGGTTCAGCATCGGCGCGTTGGCAATGATTATGGTTGATAACCCCCTGTTGCCCGCCACCGGCTATCGCATTTGCAACGCCTGTATGAAGGCCTGCATCTATCAAAAACAGCAGCCGGTGGATATCCCCCTGACCGAAAGCCGCATTTTGCGCGATGTGCTGCACCTGCCCTGGGGGGTGGAGCTGTACGCGCTGCTGACCCAATGGAACCCGCTGAACCTGCGGCGCCCTGTGCCAAAGCCGACCAGCGGCTATCGGGTGTTGGTGGTGGGGCAGGGGCCCGCAGGCTTTAACCTGGCCTATCATTTGTTGCAGGAGGGGCACGCGGTGGTGGCCATCGATGGGCTGAAGATTGAGCCCGCCCCGCAGCTGCTTAAGCCGATTCGTGAGGTGCAGCAATTGTGGCAGGCGTTGGATGAACGGGTGGTGGCGGGATTCGGCGGCGTGGCCGAATATGGCATTACCGTCCGTTGGGACAAAAACTTCCTCAGCCTGATTCGATTGGTGTTGGAGCGGCACAGCCACTATCGGCTGTATGGCGGGGTGCGGCTGGGCAGCCAGCTTAGCGTCGCGGATAGTTTTGCGATCGGGTTCGACCATGTCGCCCTGTGTTTGGGTGCTGGTCGTCCAACCACCCTTAGCCTGCCGCATGGGTTGGCTAAGGGCGTGCGGTTGGCCAGCGATTTTCTGATGTCGTTGCAGTTGACCAGCGCGGCCAAACTGGCCAGCCCCGCCAACCTACAACTACGCCTGCCCGTGGTGGTCATCGGCGGCGGGCTGACGGCGATTGATACGGCCACCGAGGCCTTGGCCTATTACCCCGTCATGGTTGAGAAATTTCTTAGCCACTATGAACAGGCGGTGGCCGCGGGTGGCGCGGCGGCTATCGAAGCGCCCTGGGATGAGGCGGAACGGGCGATAGCGGCCCAATTTATCCAGCATGCCCAGGCCTTACGGGCGGCGCGGGTGCAGGCGCAAGCGGCGGGGGACGTGTTTGACCCGCTGCCCCTGCTGCAACAATGGGGGGGGGTGACATTGGTCTATCGGCGCGATTTGACCGCCGCGCCCGCCTATCGCATGAATCATGAGGAGGTGCAGTTGGCGTTGGCGCAGGGGATACGGCTGGCTCCCAACCTGAGCCCCGTGGCGGTGATGGTGGATCAGGCGGGGCATGCCAGCGCGCTGCAAGTGCGGCCAGAAGGCGGCGTGATAAGCCATCTGCCCGCCCACAGCATCCTGATCGCGGCGGGAACCCAGCCCAACACGGTACTGGCGATGGAGGAGGACGCCGCCGTAACGCTTGCAGGGCAGGGGGTAGCGGAAGGGGCATCTGGCGGAGAAGGGCGCGGCTTTGCGGCGGCGGATCTATCGGGGCATCCCATGGTGCCAGAGGCGGGGGCAAAACCATCGCGGGCACAGGTGCTGCTGGCGCCGCCTGCCATGACGGGAGCCGATGGCCCCCGCCTAAGCGTGTTTGGCGATCTGCACCCTGGCTTTGCCGGCAATGTGGTGGGCGCGATGGCCAGCGCAAAGCGCGGCTATCCCGAGGTGGGAATGGCAATGCAGCAGCGACGACCGCAGGCTGAGCAGGATGGCAAAAGCTGGCAGGATTTGGTGGCAGAGTTGGACGACGGGCTGGTGGCGCGGGTGGTGCGGGTTGAACGCCTGACCCCCACCATTGTGGAGGTGGTGGTGCGGGCACCGATGGCCGCCCGTCATTTTCAGCCTGGCCAATTCTTCCGCCTGCAAAATTTCGAAAGTCGCAGCGGCACGGCGCAGGCGATGGAGCCATTAGCCATGACGGGCGCCTGGGTTGATCGCCAACAGGGGCTGGTGGCCATGATCGTGCTGGAAATGGGCGGATCCAGCGATCTGTGCGCTAACCTGTCAGCGGGAGAGGCGGTGGTGCTGATGGGGCCAACCGGCACCCCGACGGAGATTGTGCAGGATGCCACCGTGCTGCTGATCGGTGGGGGGCTGGGCAACGCCGTGCTGTTTTCGATTGGGCAGGCCTTGCGGGCTAAGGGCTGTCGGGTGCTGTACGCCGCGGGCTACAAAAACGCCGCTGACCGCTTTCGCGTGGCCGATATTGAACAGGCGGCCGATGTTATCTTGTGGTGCTGTGACCAGGCGCCAGGCTTTGCCCCCAACCCGAACCGTCCGCAAGATCGCCACTTTGTTGGCAATATCGTTGATGGGCTGATGGCCTATGGTAAGGGGGAATTGGGTGAAACCTCAATCACGCTGGGGCAAGTGGAACGGATTATCGCGATTGGATCCGACCGCATGATGGCGGCGGTGGCGGCCGCCCGTCATGGCCGCCTTAGCCCGCTGCTAAGTCCCCATCATCAGGCGATTGGCAGCATCAATTCGCCGATGCAATGCATGATGAAGCAAATCTGTGGCCAGTGTGTGCAGCGGCATGTGGATCCCGCAACAGGGTTGGAGCAGATCGTGTTTTCCTGCACGAATCAGGATCAACCCCTGGACGCGGTGGACTTTGGCAATCTGGCCGATCGCCTGGCGCAAAATCGGGTGGTGGAGCGGGTCATCAAACCTGCCTAAAGCTCCGCCCAAACCTTCGGCTAGAGCGCCAACAAAACTTTGTAGTAATAATTGCCTTGATAGACGTCGTTTGCACCTGTGCCATTACTATCATATGCTCCCTCAGGCCGCTGTGCACCGTTAATGATGGGTAAGCCTGGTGAGTTGTCCGCTGGAGCATTAGGCGTAGCAAAAGCGGTAGCATTAGAATCTGTCCGTGGACATCCACCTTGTCGGACAAGTACCGTTGGTAGACCTGCCTCTGGCGCACCACAAACGCCTGGAATGCCAATTTTTCCAAGACTACCTACCCCAGCGCCAATGTTAACCCCAGTTGTTGTTGGCACGGTTTCTTGAGTCAACGAATCCTGCCAAAGCAGGTTGTTTATTTGAAGGCCAACGCTGGTTTTTAACATGCCACTGTAGATAATATAGGTAGAGTTGGTTGGCGTGTTGCCACGCGATCCTAAAGAAGTTATGACGCGAGTAAAATAGATAAAGCAATAAACCCCAGGCGCTGG
>CAISOG010000152.1 GCA_903887035.1 uncultured Holosporaceae bacterium
ATGCCTTTGATATTCCAAGTGCTCATGGTCTAGCTTAGCTAAGTGTGGGTCTTGTCAGTTGCACGGAACCATCCGCCATTTTAGTGGCACTTGGAATCTTATTATCTGCTTCTAAATCAAAGGCATCATGATTAGCTAAGATGTCCTCATTGACGCGATCCTCCATTCGGCATAATTGGCGATGCAGAATGGTTAAGTCGTTTTGCATCTTAGATTCCAACCGTTGCAATTTGTTGTCCATGACCGCAATCACCTTTTGCAACTCTGATGGCGATAGCGCCGCTTCCGGAGCGCTGACGGTGCCCGGAGCCATCGCAGTTTTGGGGGTGGATTTTTGAGATGCTTGTTGAATTAAGGTCTGGTTCATCCATTGCCCAAGGCTTATTCCAGAGTCTGCCGCCGCCTGCTTTGCTAAGGCGCGCGCTTCCTCAGAGACGCCCTTAACACTCCATGAATTGGTCAGTTTGGACATGGCTTACTCCTGAATCTGTTCAAATAAGCATTAAAAACCCAACCAAAAAGCAAAGAGAGAGAATTTCATGCTTTTGGTGGTGTTACTGAGTGTAATACCAAGTATGACCTATTGCCAAGAGGCCAAATTTCTTATCCACAATCTTTTTTGCACGACAGTCTTGCGCGATTCAGGATTTTCAGGCAATACAACGAAACGGACTGTTTTTTTTGGGGCGTCGCCAAGTGGTAAGGCATCGGTTTTTGGTACCGACATTCCTAGGTTCGAATCCTAGCGCCCCAGCCATCCGAATTCTTTCATCGTCAGATCTTTGCTGGGGAGCATGCCTATGATGGCCAGAGCCGCAATAGCCATAGGTCTGGTGGTATACGCGCTTTGCGGAGCATCCCCAAAGGCGGCGGCAGATGTCGTCCGCATCACCGTCGATAACATGTATTGCGAACCGTGTTGGACGCGGTTGCAGACTGCAACCCAAGATGCCCAGCCCGATGTGGTTGCCACTTATTATGACCGTGAGGATCGGGTGATTGCCGTTGATCTGGCCGATGGGGTGCAATGGTCGGATCAACAGCTAATCAATTGGTTGGCGCTGTCGGGCTATGAGGCGCGCACGGTGCAGCATCAGCCCGTCACAGGCTTTTCGACGCGGCCGCGCCCCCCCTATGCCGAATCCTATCCACAGCCCTATCCGCCACCACCCGCTCTGCCCGTGCGATAAAGCGCGATATAGCAAACGCGGTTGAAGCTTGGCACGCAGAATTGGCCAAATCAGGGGATTGAGGACAGCGTTAACCGATAGCCGTTGGCGCTGTTTTCAATCAGCAGCGCGGGTGTGAGCTGAGCCAGTTTTTGCCGCAGCCGATAGAGATGGGTTTCAAAAATCTTGCTGTCATTGTTGACGTTGGATTCCCGCCCATACCATTGCTCCACCACCTGTTGACGGCTTAGGCCATTGGGGTTGCCAAGAAGTTGCAGCAGCAATTGCCCTTCCCGCCCGGTTAGGCGCAGGGGTTGATTCTGGTCAATCCCTGGCCCGTTAAGTTGCAACCGGTTGGCATCGAATTGATAGCCGCCGGGCAGGGTGCGGATGGCCGATGGGGTCGTTGCAGGGCTAGGGTCAGGGGTTGGCGGATTGGCGAGGGCGTTTTCCAAGCTGTCGGCCAGGTTGCTTAGATGGTGGGTCAGCACCGCGCGCCAAGCCAGTGGCCATGACCAGTGCATGCCCGTTAACCAGCAGCCATCGGGATCACCGCCACCACTCGCCTCAGGCTGTGTCAGGTCAAAGCCATGTTTGGCCGCCTGAGCGTGCAGGGCATCCAGGGCTTTTGCCACCAACGCCTGGGCATCGCCGCCCCCCGTCGCCAGCGGCTGTTGCCCCTTTTGATCAAATTGGCACGGTTGTTGCGAAGAATCAGAAAACGTTGTTGTCACCCCATGACTCCTTACCCCATGAATCCTTACCTATTGCCAGGCTGGTTGTTGCGCATGAATCCCTTGTCCTCACGTCCAACCCCTTTAACCTTTTAGAGCTTTGACGAATGACCGCAATCCGTCAACCATCCCCCTATCCCCCGCTGCCGCCGGCTCCTGCAGCTTTGGCGCCGTCAGCTTCTGCATCAGCCTCGCCCCCTGCTGCGCCCGCATCTTCCTCTGCGGTTGTTAGCAATGAGGGGTATGGCAACCGCCCCGTGGCTGGCCGCACCAATGGCCAGCAGGTGGAGACAGAATCGGTCGACCTGAGTTTTGGCGATTTTCTGGACATCATAAACCCCCTGCAACATTTGCCGATTGTTAGCACGATTTACCGCAAGCTGACGGGTGATGAACAGTCGGCGACCGCCAATGTGATGGGCGGGTTGCTGTATGGCGGCCCCATCGGCCTGATTGCGGCGGTGGTCAGCCAGCAGGTTAAGGATACCACCGGCGATGAACCCCTTGGCCATGCCTATGCAATGTTGGATGGCAAGGATCAGGGGACGGGGCAGGATAAGGCGGCCGCTACCAAATTGGCTCAGGCCACCCCCGCGGCAAACAATACGGGCGCTTTTCAATTGGCCTCAGCGCCTATGCAGCCAACCTCCGCAGCCCCCGTCGCAGCCCCAGTCGCCGCCCCAGTCGCATCAGCGGTTTCCTCACCCGCTGGTGCTAAGGCTGGTTCTGCGTTGCCACAGATGGCGCAGGTGGCAGGGCAACAGACAGGCCATGATAAAAGCCAAGCGTACGGCAAAAATCTACAGCCAACCGCCCCCGATGCAGCAAAGTTGCCACCCAAATCTTCTGGAAAATCTTCGGGACATTCGGCCGAACATTCGGCCGAACATTCAGCCGACATGGCGCAGGCGCCCTTAGTATCGCCGCACGATATGCGCAACAAAATGATGGAAGGGTTGGATCGCTATCAAGCCCTGGTTAAGGCGCGCCAAGCCGCCGATGCGGCCGCGGGCATCGCCAATCAATCCCCAAATGATGCCCAGAATGATGATAAAAAGGACAGGGCGGCCGGGTTGGTGGGCATGATTCCGGCCAGCGCTACGGTACCCCTGAAGAAATCGGCGCCTATAGGCGGCTATGGCTATGATGGCCTGCTGCTGGATCAGTCTTTATAGACTGGTGTAGGGCGGTGTAGTAGGTGCGGGGCGCATCGCGCAAACATCCAGTCCAACCTTTAATCCTGCGCAAACACATACGATCCCACGCGGATAAGGCTGGCACCCGCCGCCAAGGCTTGGGGGTAATCCTCACTCATACCCATGCTAAGCTCGGGCAGCTGGTGTTGGCGCGCCAGAGTGGCCAGCTGTTGGAAATAGGGTGTGGGGTCTTCCCCGCGTGGCGGAATGGTCATCAGCCCCACCAGATTAAGGCCAAGGCGATCGCGGCTGTGGGTTATCAGGGCGGGCAGGTCGGCCACCAACACCCCGCCCTTTTGCGGCTCGGCCGCCAAATTCACCTGAATCAGCACGGGGCGGCTGTAACCCACCGCCGCCAAGGCATCGGCCAGGGCGGGTCGATCCAGGCTGTGAATCGCATCAAACAGGCTGGCCGCCTGCACCACCTTATTCCGTT
This sequence comes from uncultured Holosporaceae bacterium, assembly GCA_903887035.1. Lineage (GTDB taxonomy): Bacteria > Pseudomonadota > Alphaproteobacteria > CAISOG01 > CAISOG01 > CAISOG01. Next base: position 3,536 of record CAISOG010000152.1, read on the forward strand.
GCAGCTGGCCGATCAGATGCAGGCGTAGGTCGGGGAAGCGGGCACGCAGGGCTGGCCATTTGTCGGCGGCCTCCTGCACCCGATTTTCGCCAAAGTCGCGCTGGCCAGCCTGCAACAGCGGCAACAGCGCTTCGGGCGGTTGATTCTTGCTGACCACGATCAGGCGAGCGGTGGGATAGTCGGCCATCGCCTGGGTCAGCTGGTCAAGGCGGGCTAATAGGATGTTGGGCGTTGTGGGCATGGGGTTGGCTCAATTCAGTGAAGGGGGATGGTTACGGGCGAAAGACCCCCATCGGATCGCTGGCACACTCCGACTCCCCCGCATGGGTGGAGTGTTGCTGCCGCCCTCTCCCGCATGGTGCGTGCATGGTGGGAGTGTCCCTGAAGCCCTCTCCCCCTGCGGGAGGGGGTTGGGGGAGGGGTAAGAAAAAAAGATGGGAGGGGTTAAGAGACAGCAGGGAGGGGCTATCAAGAACAGGGCTGGCCGAGGGAATTCTGTTGCAGCTTTGCAACAGTTGTCGCAAAAAAACATCGTTTGGGATGGGTTGGGTGTTGCAGGTTGGGTGATGGTGGTCATGATGGGACTATGTCTTTTTGCATGATGTGGCAATATTCCTTATTGGGTATCATGCAGGCGGCATTTCTTTCAAACATCGAATGAGGAAACGATGAAAAAAGTTCTTTTAGCAACCACCGCCCTGTTGGGTTTGGTTGCCCTTAGCGCACCGGTACAAGCCGATCCGTTAAAAGTCACCGTTGGCGGCAGCGTCGCGTTTGAAGCCGGCTTCGCCGACGAAGACTTCGACAGCAACTACCGCAACTATGACTTTACCAGCACCCCGAATGTTGTCGTTGGCGCCGAAGGCAAAGCCAGCAACGGTTTGGTCTATGGTGGTAAAATCGAGTTGGACAATGAGTCTGATTTCGTTGGCTCTTCAACCTTTGCTCGTCAAGACAGCATCGAATTTGACAAGGCCGTTACCTACCTAAGCGGTAAATGGGGTCGTGTTGAATTGGGCGATGAAAACAGCGCCGCCAACCGTTTGACCGTGACCGCGCCAACCGGCTTTGGTACCGGTGGTTTTGCGGGTGACTATCAGAAGTTCCTGTTGATCAACAATGTTGGTGACACCACCAACTTTAACCTGACCCGTTCTGCCGAAGGTTTCTACTTCCGTGGTCTGGCCAACAGCTACAAACCAACCCTGACCGAATCCGGTCTGGAAGATTACGAAGATTCGACCAAGGTAACCTACCTGACCCCGAAATTCGCTGGCTTCCAATTGGGCGTCAGCTACACCCCAACAGTGGGTTCTGAGCTGACCGGTGTTAGCCGTGATAAGTACACCAGCTACTCTGGTGGTACGCCAGCTCTGTGGGCTCAATACGAAGATCTGATCGAAGCCGCTGCCAACTACAGCTACAAATTCGACAACGGTCTTGGTTTGGGTGCCAGCGTTGGTTACAACTACGCCAAAGCTGTTAAAACCACCACGGCCAATGCTGCTCGTGAAGATTTGGGTTCTTTGAACGCTGGTCTTAGCGGTACTTACCAGGGCTTCACCCTGGGCGGTGGTTACACCTACGACGGCCAAAGCGGTCTGCGTAAAGCAACCCAAACCAGTGACGATGCGGCTCAAAGCTACAACGTTGGTTTGCAATACGCCACCGGCCCATTCGCCGTTGGGGTTAACTACCTGAGCGCCGAGAACGAAGGTGATGTTACCGATGCCGACAACAACAAATTGCAAGTTGTTGGCCTGGGCGGTACCTATGAGCTGGCTCCTGGCCTCAGCACCTTTGCTGAAGTCGACTTCGTGAACTACGAATCCGAAGGTGCCTTCTTGGTTGGCAACACCAGCAAAAAGTATGACAGCACCGTGTTCGTTTTGGGCACCAAGCTGGACTTCTAATACCCTCCTAAACCTTCTGGCTTATGGCTAAGAAGGTTGGAAACTCTGCGGGAGCCTCTCTTTTGAGGCTCCCGTTTTTTTTGTTTCGGGTTTTGGTTGTTGCTCTGTTTTGTTGTCTCCCGTCATTTCTGTCTCTCTGTGTCATCCTACCCCCTGTGGGTAGGATCTCATTCCTTCCCGCGCCGCTTGTTTGACGGCTAGGATTTAAGATTCTCCCCAACATTTAAATTTCTTGGGGGGAGAATGACATTGTGAGGTGGGTACAGGACAGCCAATTCCTGGGGCCTATTGTCATCCTACCCTCGCCCTTTCCACCTTCGTGGGAATGACAAGGCCTTTTTCTGCGTCACCTCACCCTGATTTGCGCCTCTTAAACCCGCCCCTGTTTTTTTATGACCCCGCCCCTGTTTTTTTATGACCCCTCCTCCTAACCCCCCTCCCGCCCCTTATATAAAAAATGGGGAGAGGGAATGTCGGCATCCCACCAGGAAAAATTGGAGTAGCAAGGGGAGGGGGGACACTCTCCCCTTGCGGGGGAGTCGCGGGGCGTAAGCCCTGCGGTGGGGGGTTGTTGCCGCGCAAATGACTTAGTCCCCACTTCCTTTCCCCCAGGCCTGGATTTTTGGATGGGGTTGGGCTAAGGTGGCGGTTCGCTGCCCTCAACTTACTTGGACTGTTTGCAATGAATCGCCTGATTTCTCAATTGTTTTCCTCTCTATCCTTGGCTTGCCGCGCTGTTGGGGAAAGGGCTGTTGCTGGCCGTGGCCGCGCCCTGATGCTGGCGCTGATGGCGGCGCTGACGTTGAGCGCCTGCAGCGGGGTTAAGACCGAGGAATCCTATCCCGAATTTGATTCGCAACGGCGCCCGCATGGCAGCTTGACGGGCGATGATGGCTTTACCCTATTTGGCGGTGGCCGTAAAAAGGGCGAAGACAGCTTGCCCATCAACCGCTTTCTCTGGCAAGCCTCGCTGGACGTTTTAAGCTTTATTCCCCTGGCCAGCACCGATCCCTTTGGCGGCGTTATCCTGACCGAATGGACAACGCTGGCGGAGGCGCCGAATGAGCGCCTAAAACTAACCGTTTATATCACCAGCCAGGAATTGCGTAGCGATGCGGTGCGGGTCAGCGTTTTTCGCCAAAAACGGCAAGGCAATAAGGCGGACGGCACCTGGCAAGATGTGGCCAGCGATCCCAAAACCGCGACCGACCTGGAAAACGCTATCCTAACCCGCGCGCGTGAGCTGCGGGTTGCGGCCGCCTACGACAAATAATGGGGGGCAGGCGGTGACGGTTAGTATGGTGACGGCGGCAGAACGCTACGATGTGGCTCAGGCCGAACCGCAGTGGCAGGATGCCTGGCACGCGGCGGGTTGTTTCACCGCGACGGCTGATGCGGCTAAGCCGAAATTTTATGTGCTGGAGATGTTTCCCTATCCCTCTGGCAAAATTCATATGGGGCATGTCCGCAACTATGCCTTTGGTGATGTGCTGGCGCGCTTCAAACGGGCGCAAGGCTTTAACGTGCTCTACCCGATGGGTTGGGACGCCTTTGGCCTGCCCGCCGAAAATGCCGCGTTAGAGCGGGGGGTGCATCCCGCGGTGTGGACGCGGCAAAATATCGCCACCATGCGTGGTCAGCTGCAACGGTTGGGCTTGTCCTATGACTGGTCGCGGGAGATTGCCACCTGTGACCCCGCCTACTACGCCCAGCAGCAAAAGCTGTTCCTGGCTTTTTACCAGGCTGGCTTGCTGTACCGTAAGGAGGCCTATGTCAATTGGGATCCGGTGGATCACAGCGTGCTGGCCAATGAGCAGGTGATTGAGGGGCGCGGGTGGCGCAGTGGCGCGCTGGTGGAACGGCGGCAGCTGGCGCAATGGTTCCTGAAGATTACCGATTTCGCCCCCGACCTGCTGGCCGGGCTGCAGCAGCTGGATCGCTGGCCGGATAATGTGCGGTTGATGCAGCAGAATTGGTTGGGGCTGTCAGAAGGGGCAGAAATTGCCTTCCAGATAGCCGATCGCGATGACGCCCTTACTGTCTTCACCACCCGACCCGATACCCTATTTGGTGCCTCTTTCTGTGCGATTGCGGCGGATCATCCACTGGCGCAGTCGGTCGCCAAAAGTGATCCAGCAGTCGCGGCCTTTGTTGCCGACTGTCGCCTGGGCGCTACCAAGGAGGCGGATGTCAGCAAATTGGACAAAAAAGGCCACTTCACGGGTCTTTATGCCGTTCACCCGTTTGATGGCGGGCGCAAGCTGCCCATCTACATCGCCAATTTTGTGTTGATGGATTACGGTACGGGGGCAATTTTTGGCTGTCCCGCCCATGATCAGCGCGATTTGGAATTTGCCCTGGCCTATCAGCTGCCCGTCCTGCCCGTGGTGGCGCCGTTGAAGGGGGATTTGCCCGATATTGTCGGCACCGCCACCGCCTTTAGCGAGGATGGGGTGCTGGTCAATTCGCAATGGCTGGATGGGATGACGGTCACGGCGGCCAAGGCCAAGGCGATTGAGGCGTTGGTGCAACAGGGGCAGGGTAAGGCGGTGCGAACCTGGCGGCTGCGCGACTGGGGCATTTCCCGCCAGCGCTACTGGGGCTGCCCGATTCCCTTTATCCATTGCGACGCCTGCGGTCTGCAACCGGTGCCCGCCGACCAGCTGCCCGTCACCCTGCCCGATGATGTCGATTTCAGCCAGCCGGGCAATCCGTTGGTGCGCCATCCAACCTGGGCTAAGACCACCTGCCCGCAATGTGGTGGGGATGCCCGCCGCGAAACCGATACCATGGATACGTTTTTCGATTCCTCCTGGTACTTTTTGCGCTACACCAGCCCGCAGGGGGCGGAGCCGTTTGATGCGGCAGCGGTCAAATACTGGTTGCCCGTCGATCAATATCTGGGCGGGGTGGAGCATGCGATTTTGCACCTGCTGTACGCCCGTTTCTTTACCCGCGCCCTGCAACGGTGCGGCCATATAGACTTTGCCGAGCCGTTTAAGGCGCTGTTGGCGCAGGGGATGGTGTGCCACGAGACCTATAAGGATCAGGCTGGCCAATGGCTGTACCCTGAGGAGGTGGAAAAACTGGCCAACGGCCAGGTGGTAAAGCGTGACGACCAAAGCCTGGTGCGGGTTGGCCGTTCGGAAAAAATGAGCAAGTCCAAGCGCAACACCATTGATCCGATGGAGTTGATTGGCCGCTATGGCGCCGATGCCGCCCGCCTGTTCATGATTTCTGACACGCCGCCCGCCCGCGATTTGGATTGGTCAGAGGCGGGGATTGATGGCTGTGCCCGCTATATTGGCCGCCTGTACAGCCTGTACCGTGGTTTTGCGACAGCGATACGGGGATCAGCGGGGCAGAATCATGAGGCGGTGCAGGCGGCGAAAACCGATGCCGCGGCCGCTGTGTTGGCCACGACTCTAAACACGACCCTAAACACCTTGCGCCCTGCCCTGCATCAGGCGATTCGCGATATCACCCTGCAGCTGGGGGATTTGCAATTCAATCGGGCGGTGGCCAGCCTGCGCACCCTGACCAATTTGTTCGAGGATCATCGCACCAGCCTAGGCCAGCTGTTGGGGGGTAGTAACTCGGCGGATGAGATGACCGACATGCTAGCCAACAGCTTGGTGCTGATGGCGCCGCTGTTGCCGCATTTGGCTGAGGAATTGTGGGCGATGTTGGGGCTGACGGATCAGGCCGCGCTGGCCGCCCAGGCGCCTTGGCCGCAGCATGATGCAAGCTTGTTGCAGCAGACGCAGGTTAAGGTGGCGGTGCAGGTTAATGGCAAGCTGCGTGGGGTCATTACCCTGGATCCTGAATGCAGCCAGCAGGATGCCGTGCAGGCCGCCTTGGCGCTATCCACCGTGCAGGCCGCAGTGGATGGTCATGGCCAAATCCGCAAGCAAATTTGGGTGCCTAGCAAATTGTTAAACCTGGTTTGCGCCTAACCATGGTGGCGGCCAGACACGATGTCCGCAGGCTGGCGTGGCATAGGTTGGCAGGATCTGTCGTCGCCTCGCTCTTGCTGCTGAATCTTGCAGGGTGTGGCTTTCGCCCCATTTACGGCTCTGCGGCGAATGACCTGAATGGTGATGGCGGGCATGAATCCAGCCAGGCTGGCGGGGTTAAGGCGGCGTTAGCACAGGTGAAGATTGGGCTGATTCCCGATCGATCCGGGCAACAGCTGCGCAATCAGTTGCTGGATCTGATGAACGCGGGCGGTGAGCCCAGCCGCCCTGTTTATCGCTTGGACATTACCCTGACCACCGAAAAAACCGCGCTGGCCACCCGTTCGGATGCGTCGGTATCGTTATCGCGCCTACGCACCGTGTTGCGATACAAATTGGTGGCAATTCATCAGACGGCTGAGGTTGGGAATGCAGAAGCCGCGGCTAAGGATGCTGCGCCCCGATCCGCCATGACCACCGCTGCAATGGATTCTTCTGTGCTGGATCAGGGCACCTTGACCGCCAGCACCAGCTATAACGTCCTGGACTCCCTGTTTGCCAGCAAGGCGGCGGAGGATGATGCCCTAGCACGGTCGCTCAAAGATTTGGCCTATCAAGTGACCGATGCGGTGGCGATTGCGTTGCAGCAGCCAAAGCCTGCACCAGCCGCCCCGCCCGAGCCCCCTAAACCAGAGTCCCCCAAGCTGGAGTCCCCTAAGCCGTGAGTGTGGCGGGTCGTTCGATTGGCTTTGACCAGCTCTGTGCCCAGCTGGAGGGTAGCCTGGCGGTGGTGTTCTACGGCCATAATCATGCCTGGATGGAGGAGGAGGCCGCCGCCCTGGTCGCCGCCGTCAAGCGTCAGCATCCCAGCCTGTCGGTCAGCCGTTTTGGCGCCGATTCGTTGATTAAGGAACCGTATCGGTTGCAAGATGCGCTAACCAGCCCTGGCCTGTTTAGTCAGGGGCGGCAGCTGGCGGTGATTGATGGCGGTGATGAACGATCGGGCGCCCTGGTTGCCGCCTTTCTGGCCAACCCCTGTTACAGCCCTGCCGACGGTTTGATTGTGCTGTTGGCGCCTGGTCAGCATGGCAGTGCCCGTTGGTTGCAACCCCTCAAAACGCAGGCGGGGGTATGGTTGCGCGATTGCTATGACGAAACCCCCGCTGTACGGACGGCTTTTGTGAAGCGCTACCTGCAAAGTCGTGATAAGACGGCCACGCCCGCCGCCCTGGATATCCTGCAATCCTATCTGCCCAGCGATCGCCTGATGGCTTGTCAGGATCTGGCACGGCTGTGTTTGTTGGCGGGGGCAAACCCCGTGATTGAGGAACCGTTGGTGACGCAGGCGCTAACCCTGCAGCTGGCCAGCGATGTGCAGGAATTTATCAACGCCTATTTGGATGGCCGATTGCCCTGGTTGGCGGGTCATGCCGCCCTGGTGGACGAATCCGCCCTGCCCCCCATGGTCGTGCTGCGCAGCTTACAACAATATCTGATGCGGTTGTTATCGGTTAAGGGCGCGCAGGCCAGCGGTCTTAGCCAATCGGCGGCGATTGAGCAGTTGCAGCCCAAGCTGTTTTTTCGCCATCGCCCTGGTTTTGAGGATCAGTTGCGGCGATTAAGCCTGGCGCAGGTGCATCAACTGCTGTCTGGCCTACTGGTGGCGGAGCAGCGGGTTAAGCAAACCGGCATCCCGATGGCGGAGATGGTTAATTGGAGCCTGTGGCGGCCGCAGCTGGCCAAATCCCTGGCAAGAGCTTGAGTTATAGTCATTCCACTTTAAAAATATACAGTGCTACAAATGCTTTGACCTCTGCGATACGGTGCTCATGTACTTCCGTGTACACTCCGCTCCGTGTCTCGATTTCATAACATTTTCGCAGGCTGTATATTTCTAAATTGAAACGACTATAGCCACTCTCTCGGCTACTAAATACCACTGGCGGTCAGGCGTTTGAGTAGAAAATCCAGCTTTTCCAGCGAATCATACTGAATGGTAATGGCGCCGCGCCCGTTATGCAGTTTTAGGCTGACTTTGGTATCCAACAGGTCGCACAGGGTTTGCTCCAGCGCGACGGCATCGGCATCCTTGGCCAAGCTGGTCATCTGACCATGGCTGGTTGCGCCGTTGACCTTAGACAGCGCCGCCCCACGGTCGGGCACTTCATCAGCATCCAGTCCCTTACCCTGTACCAACCGTTCGGTCGAACGCACGCTAAGGCCTTGATCCATAATCTGTTTGGCGATGGCTAGCGGGTCGTCGGCGGTGACCAGGGCGCGGGCATGCCCCATGCTAAGCTTCCCCTGCCGTACCAGCTGTTGCACCTCACCCGGCAGGTTCAGCAGTCGGAGCAGGTTGGCAACATGGCTGCGGCTTTTGGCGACGACCTTGGCCAAATCTTCCTGGGCATAGCCATATTGCGCCAACAATTGTTGATAGGCTAAGGCCTCTTCAATCGGATTCAGGTCTTGTCGTTGGATATTTTCCAACAGGGCGACCTCCAGCAAGTCATCGTCGGCCAGATCCTGAACCGTAACCGGCACCTCGGTCAGTCCCGCCCGTTGGGCAGCCCGCCAGCGCCGCTCCCCCGCAATCAATTGGTAACGGGTGGGATCCTGGGGGTGACGACGAACCAGCAGCGGTTGCAAAATTCCGCGTCGACCGATGGAGGCGGCCAGTTCGGTTAACTCCGCCTCCTCAAAATCCAAACGGGGTTGCAGGGGGTTGCTGTCAATCAATGACACCGCCAGTTTGCGCGATGCGCCCCGCACCTCCTCCAGCGCTTGCAAATCCTCTGGCTGATCGTCAAACAGGGCGGCCAGGCCACGACCCAGGGTGTTTTTTTTGCTCATGCTGTTCTCAACCTTATCGGAACGCTGTGCCGTTAGGCTGCCTTGTCAATCGGTAAGAGGTTGTTAGATGGGGGAATTTGACCGCGTTGCCGTTGCAAATATTCCTTCGCCAATTGGATATAGGATTGCGACCCCGCACAATTGACATCGTAAACCAGGGCTGGTCGGCCATGCGAAGGCGCCTCCGAAAGACGGACATTGCGTGGCACGCTGGTGCTGTAAACCTTATCCGCAAAATGTTGGCGGACATCCTGTTCAATTTGCATGCTGATGCGGTTGCGGCGATCCAGCATGGTCAGCACGATCCCCTCCAGCTTTAGGGCGGGATGATAGGTTTTTTGCACCCTTTCAATGGTTCGCAACAGTTGGCTTAACCCCTCCAGCGCAAAAAATTCCGCCTGCAACGGGATTAACACCGAATCGCTGGCAATCAAGGCGTTAAGGGTTAGCAGGCCTAATGATGGCGGGCAATCAATCACCACGGTTTGATAGTTTTGCATATCGCCACGCAGTCTGGCCAGCCGCTGTTCGCGTTGGGGCTGGTCAATCAATTCGACCTCAGCCGCCGCCAGATCAGGGTTGGATGGGGAAATATGCAGTCCTGGCACCGCCGTTGGTTGGGTAGCTTGTGCCAACGTCGCCTGACCCAGCAGGGCGTGATAGATGGTCAACCCGCGCTGTTTGTTGCTGATGCCAAGACCCGTGCTGGCGTTGCCCTGAGGATCCAGATCAATCAGCAACACCCGTTCACCACAGGCGGCCAAGGCGGTGGCCAGGTTAATAGCGGTGGTGGTTTTGCCAACCCCGCCCTTCTGATTGGCGACGGCCATGATTTTGAGCGGTTTTTTTGCGTCGTTGATAATGGTCGATGACAAGAATAACGCCCCCTTGGTGTACCAGGCTTGGGTGAAACCGAATCGTGGCATCCCATCGCTGGTTGGCTTGGTGAATTTCGGCCTGATATCCGCGACCTTTTGGCCACAAACATCTGGTATGAGGATAGCGAAACGGCTGCGCCAGCGCAAGCAAATCCTCAAGCGGAGCCAGGGCGCGGGCGGTGATAACATCGGCTGGCTGTGGCGTTAATTGATTAAATCGTTGCCCTAACACCTTGATGGTTAAGCCAAGCTCACGCCCAACCTGCTCCAGAAATTGTGCCTTGTGAGGATTGCCTTCGGCCATGCGCACTTCGGGCACCCCCATAATGCTGAGCACCAATCCTGGGAAGCCCGCGCCACTGCCAAAGTCGAGTAGGCTGCGGGTTCCTGGCGGTATCAATGGCCACAGTTGCGCACTGTCCAGAAGGTGGCGACGCCAAAGTTGGGGAATCGTGCTGGGAGCAATCAGGTTGAACCGCTGCTGCGCCTCAAGCAACAGCCGGATGTAGATCTGAAACTTCTGCCATGTTTCACGTGAAACAGGAATCAGATCATGGAACTGGTCGAAGGTTATATCGGGATTAGGGTTATGCGCATCAGGTATCAGGGTAACGGGCAACGGGTTTTCGGGCATGATCACCCTACCTGCTGCAGATTGGGCTGGCCAGGTAGCTTTTTGACATAGCGCAACATGGCCGCCAGCGCCGCGGGTGTCATCCCCTGTATTTGGCTAGCCTCTGCGATATTGCGTGGCCGTATCTCTTGCAGTTTTTGTCGAAGTTCTTGCGATAACCCACCAATTTCAAAGAAGTTTAACGCGGCGGGCAGGGTTAGTTGCTCATCCCGCTTCAGGCTAAGAATTTCCTGCGCCTGACGTTTTTGATAAGGCGCATACAGCGCCTCAATCGCCAGTTGCTGCCAATCGGATTCCTCAACAACCAACAGCGATGGCCAAACCGCCAGCAATTGGTCGCGGCTAAGATGGCTGTAGGATAGCAGATCATAGGCGCTACGGTTTTGGCCATCGGCATTGACCGCTACACCATGATTGGCCAGCTTCGATGGGGACGCGGCGGCCTGTTGCAGTAAGATGCGATTGGCGTTTAGCCGTTCCTGTTTGTCCTGATGATAACGCTGCCGCTCTAGCCCGACACAGCCGATGGCCAGACCCAAATCAGTCAAGCGTTGGTCGGCGTTATCCGCCCGTAGGCTTAGGCGATATTCCGCGCGGGAGGTAAACATGCGGTACGGTTCGTTGGTGCCCAGGCGGGTTAGATCCTCAATCATCACCCCGATATAGGCCTGAGTGCGATCGAGGGTAAAGTTTTGGCCGCCCCCCGCCGCGGTTAAGGCCGCATTGACCCCCGCCATCAAACCCTGCGCCGCCGCCTCCTCATACCCAGTTGTGCCATTAATCTGGCCAGCGAGGAACAGTCCTGACAGTGCTTTAAGCTCTAAAGTGGCTTTCAGGGCGCGGGGATCGATGTAATCATATTCAATCGCATAGCCATAGCGGATAACTTTAACCTGCTCCAGGCCTGGAATGGTGCGCAAAAAAGCGTCCTGAACATCAATGGGCAGCGAGGTGGAAATGCCGTTGGGGTAAACGGTCGGGTCATCCAACCCTTCGGGTTCCAAAAAGATTTGATGCTGGTCACGGTTGGCAAAGCGCACCACCTTATCCTCAATCGATGGGCAATAGCGCGGCCCCGTACCGCTGATTTGCCCCGAATACATTGGCGCGCGATGCAGGTTATCCTGAATCAATTGATGGGTGGCGGTGGTGGTATAGGTCACCCCACAGTCGATTTGCGGGTTGGTAACCTCGTGGGATAGATAAGAGAAGGGCAGGGGCGGATCATCCCCCGCCTGTTTATCCAACTTATCCCAGGCGATGCTGCGGCCATCCAGCCGTGCCGGCGTCCCCGTTTTTAAGCGTCCCAGCGGCAGCTTTAGGCGATCCAGCGCCTTGGCCAGTTGGATGGCGGGCGCCTCACCATAGCGGCCAGCCGAAGTCTGGGTTTCGCCCTGATGGATCACGCCCCGTAAAAAAGTGCCGGTGGTGATAACCGCCGCCCCGCATTTTACGGTGACTCCGCTGGCCAATTTTATGCCTGTCAGCTGGCTACCATCCGCATTGGTTACCAGATCACAGGCCTCATCCTGCAAAATGGTTAGATTGGGCTGATCCTGCAGCAGTTTTTGCACCGCCTGGCGGTACAGTTTGCGATCGGCCTGGGCACGGGGGCCTTGCACCGCGGCGCCCTTGCTGCGATTCAGGGTGCGAAATTGGATGCCGCCCAGGTCAATCGCCCGCGCCATGATGCCATCCAGCGCATCAATCTCCCGCACCAAATGCCCCTTGCCTAGCCCACCAATGGCGGGGTTGCAGGACATTTCGCCGATTTTGTCGGCTTGCAAAGTGACCAGCAGGGTGGATGCGCCCAGACGCGCCGCGGCCGCGGCTGCCTCCGTCCCCGCATGGCCACCGCCAATCACCACCACGTCATAGATGTTGTCCTGAGTCACCCTGTCCATGTCCTGTTAACTTGTTTCACGTGAAACATTGATTGCCTTGTGTCATGATGGAATTGTAGCCCATAGTGCTTTTTTGGCAAGAGGATAGACAGTTATTTCCCCAAACAGAAGTCCCGAAAAATCACATCCAACAGCTGATCAACATCGACTTTTCCCAACAATTCGCCCAAAGCCCGCAAGGCCAGCCGCAACTCCTCAGCCATAATTTCTGCGGTTGGTGCGGTCAAACTGTGGTGCAGATGGTCGGCCGAGCGTTCAACCAGACGGCGTTGGCGGGCGCGGCTTAGGCTGTGGCTGGGCAGGTTGTGATAACGCTGCTGCACCTGCTGTTGCAACAGTGTCAGCAGATCGGTGATGCCCAATCCCGTTTTGGCGGACAGGGTTAGGGTGTATTCAGGTTGGGGGGTTGAGGAATGGAGCTGGGTGGGCAGCAGATCCGCCTTGTTCAGCACCAACAAATCATGCGGTTGGCGCAAGGCCTGGAGCGCGGCGGGCAAGGGGTTGGAAACGGCATTGGAGAGGGCAGTGGATAAGGGCGGGGCGGTTGCCGATGAACTGGGCGGAGCGGTGACAAAAATTCTAAGCTGGGCGGTCTGTGCCCAGGCGCGGGTGCGGCGAATCCCCTCCCCCTCCAACTGGCCAGGGCGCGGCCGTACCCCCGCGGTATCGGCCAGAATGACCAAATAGCCATTAAGATTAAGCCGCACCTCAACCACATCGCGGGTGGTGCCCGCCTGCGCCGACACGATGGCGGCGGATCGACCAGCCAATTGGTTCAGCAGGCTGGATTTTCCCACATTGGGCGCGCCGACCAGGGCGATTCGAAACCCTTCCCGAATTTCTTCGCTTAAAGCGGATTGGGTCAGCAGGTCGGTCATATCCTTGGCCAGCTGGCTGATGGCGGGGCGCACCTGCTCAATCAAATCCTGCGGCAAATCCTCATCGGGGAAATCCAGGGCGGCCTCAACATAGGCCAGGCTGTGTAGCAATTGTTGCGACCAAGCCGCAATTTGGCTGCTGAGGGTGGCGGGGGCATGGGGATCCCCCCCGTCAGTATCATGGTTACTTGCCGCCAGCGCCAATTGTCGTTGCTGCTCCGTCTCGGCGGCGGTTAGGTCGGCAATCGCCTCCGCCGCCAACAAATCCATCTTATCGTTCAAAAAGGCGCGCTTGGTGAACTCACCAGGTTCCGCCTGACGGCATCCTGGCTGTTGCGCCAAACAGGCCAGGACAGCATCGACGACGGCGCGCCCGCCATGCAATTGCAGCTCCGCCACCGCCTCCCCCGTGTAGCTGTGGGGGGCGGGGAAGTATAGCACCAGGGCGTGATCCAACAGTTGGCCAGTGTCGGGATGGCACAATCGACGCAAACTGGCCTGGCGCGCGCGGGGCAGGCCGCCCGTTAAGCATTGCAGCACGCCAGGCACGGCATCGCCCGATAGCCGTATCACCGCGATGGCGGCGGGTTGCGGGGCGGTGGCCAGGGCAAAGATGGTGTCGGTTAGAAGGGGGGGCGGCATGGATGACGGGTTCATGCTTCTGGCGAAGGCGGTGTTGAGCGGTCGGGCAGACGCAACGCCGTCACCACCCGCCCTGCCAGCAAATGCTCCGTCACGATGGTATCGATGTCGGCCTGGCTTTGCACGCGGTACCACACGCCATCGGGATAGATGACCACGGTCGGCCCATGCTCACAGCGATCCAAACAGCCCGCCTTATTGACGCGAATGGTTTGGGATAGCCCCAGCTGTTGCAGCTGTTGTTTGAAATAGGCGTGCAATTCTACCGCCCCCTTGCTGGCGCAACAGCCCCGCGCGCTACCCTCTGGCCGTTGGTTGGTGCAGCAAAAGACGTGGTGTTGGAAATACAAATCGCTCATGCCCCAGTCTTAGCACAGGGGCGGTCTTGTCGGCTATACGCAACAAAGCTACAGTCGGGTATGAGTTTTAATCTTGACCGTTCGATTCCCGCAAGCCAGTTGCCAGCCGCGGCCGACCTGATAGCGGGGGTGCAGGAACTGTTGGCCGAGTTGGCGGTGTGCATCAATCGCCTACAGGCCTGGCCGCCGTTCGAATCGTTCTGCAACGATCAGATTTGGCGGGGCAAACACAGCTTTCCCACCCTGGCTTGTCGCCTAAACACCGCCGATGCGGCAGGGGTCTATGGCATTCAAACTGCGCTGTTGGACTGGCAGACGGGGGAAGGGGATGCCGCTGCAGAGAATGCTGAGGGGGCAGAGGGGCGGCGATGGATCGTCGCGCTGAACCCCGCAACGGGTTGGCTTAGCAGCGATTTAACCTATCACCAGCTGTTGCCCTATTTGGCGGAAGCCGAGGGGGGCGGGGCGTTGGCGCGGATGGATCCCAAGGCTGGGTCAGGGCGCCACAGTCTGATGCAAACGCCGACCGACCTGTGCCAGGGGTGGTATCATGACAAGGTCACCATGCTGATGACCATTGGCAGCTATTTGGAGGCGCAACAGGTGGTTTTGCCCGTTCTGTTGGGGCTGGATACACGTTTTGGCGGCAATTGGACGCGGTTTTTCGGATCCAAATTGCTGCATCAGGTTGCACAACAACGGGGGCGCCATGAACAAGTTCGTCGATAACCACCGTGGCCATCACCGCATCAGGGCTGCGACCCTGCTGCTGGCTGCAACCATTGGGGCAGCAGGGATAGGCGGCCTGGTCGCCCCGCGCTCGATGATGGCCGCTGAGGCGATGGCCAAGCCCGCATCCAGCGGCATTGACACCCGTAAGGAGTATCAGGCCTGCATGGCGTTGGTGGAGGTGGATCCTGCCCGCGCCCTGGCCAGCGCGCAGTATTGGATTGACCAGGGGGGCAGCTTTGCCGCCCATCACTGCTTTGCCGCCGCCCTGCAACGCCAGGGCAATCACCGCGCCGCCGCTATCGAGCTGGCCAAATTGGCCGCCGAAATCGACCAAAAGCTGGGCAGTGTGGCGCCGGAGGATCGCCCCGCCCTGAAAAATCGTGGATCCAATCTGTGGATGCAGGCGGGACAGGCCTGGTGGCTGGCTGAGGACAACGGCAAGGCCTTGGCGGCCTTTGATAACGCCCTGGCCAATCTGGCCTATTTGGATAAGTTGGCCAGGGGGGCTGGCGGCAAAACGGCGGATGGAGCGGGGGACGCGGATCAGGGGGCAGATTCGGTGGCCGCTCTGAGTGATCAGCAAAAGAATCTGGTCGATGCGCAATTGGGGCGTGCCCTAGCCCTGGGCGGATTGGGGCGGTGGCAGAATGCTAAGCAGCAGTTGGATGCGGTGGTGGCCGCCCACCCCGCGCTGGCCGAAGCCTGGCTACGGCGGGCACAGGTGCAACGGCGCCTTGGCCAGCTGCCTGGGGCAGAGGCGGATATTGCCAAAGCGTTGCAATTGCAACCGGATGAGCCCGAAATGCTGTTGGAACGGGGGGCGATTGCGGCGGCATTGGGCAACAGCCGGGCGGCGGCAGCCGATTGGCTGGCGGTTAAGGCACGGTTGGCGGCCGATGATCCGCTGGCGCAACAGGCCAAAACCTATCTGGATGCGTTGGGGCAGGCCAAAATCGGGCAAGACAAGACATCGCCGCCTGTGCCCGCAACCGCTACAGGAGCTGTTGCGACGCCCGTGCCGACGCCCAGCAAAGAATCAGTGGCTAAAGAATCCCCTATGGTGCCTTAGGCGAGTCGGGTTTTTCAAAGGCCAGGGTTACGGAGCCGACCTCAAAGCCAAATTTGCTGAAACGGGCACGGTTTAACAGCACCCGATCGTTCATTTGATACATCCAATCGTCAAAATGGACGGTGACGGGGCGTTCCCCAACCTGGATGGTCAGGTCGTATTGCCAGTTCAGCACATTGCCAAAACGCTTGCCAACCGCCTTGCCAATTACGCCCTCCGCCACCCCTGTATAGGACAAATCGTCCAGCTTGGTAATCCGCCACAACCGCCGCTCCGTGGTGCCATCGCTGTAGGCAAAATGTTCGTCCAGGATGAATTGTTCGCCCTCATAATAGCCATTCATGTCAACGGTAAAGCTTTTGCGCAACTTGCCCCAACGATCCTCAACAATGCCATAGGCCTTGGTCGGCCCCAGAAAATATTCCTCAATTTTTAGGTCGGGGGCATTTTTCCAAGCCACCTCATTCGGTTTGGGGGTGGAACAGGCGGCAAGCAGAAGGTTGATCATGAGCAAAAAGAATCCAAAGTTAAGGGTGGAACGGTTGATTTTGTGCGAGAGACGGGTCATAGGGTACTCATAAAAAGGGCGGAGGCGGGCAAGACGGTGTGGCTATGTTTGTTGATACACCAAATGATGCACATCCAGCTGGCCAGTTTGGAAACCAGCCTCACAATAGCAGAAATAAATCTCCCACAGTTTTAAAAATCGCTCGTCATAGCCGGCGGCGCTGATGGCGGTGCGATTGGCCAAGAAATCCTGGCGCCAATGTTGCAGGGTGCGGGCATAATCCTGGCCAAAAGAATGGCTGGCCACGGGTTGCATCCCCACGGCAGCGGTCAGATTGTCCAGAATGGTCAGGCTGGGCAGCATGCCGCCAGGAAAAATGTGCTTCTGGATGAAATCGACCCGATTGCGATAGCGGGGGAAATCGGCGTGATCGATGGTAATCACTTGCAACCCCGCCCGCCCACTGGGTTTAAGCAATTGATGAAGCTTAGAAAAATAGACTGGCCAAAAAGCCTCTCCCACCGCCTCAAACATTTCGATTGAGGCGATGGCGTCATATTGGCCAACAACATCGCGGTAATCACACAGCCGCACGATGATGCGATCCTGCAACCCTGCCTCCGCGACCCGCTGCACCACCGCCTGATACTGCGCCTGGCTGATGGTCAGGGCGGTGACGGTAACGCCAAATTCCTGCGCCGCCAGCTCAGCAAAGCCGCCCCAGCCGCAACCAACCTCCAACACCTGTTGACCTGGTTGCAGCTGCAACGCGCGCGCCAGAGCACGGTATTTTGCCCGTTGCGCCTCAGCCAGCGATTGATCCGGCGACTCAAACAGGGCGGCGGAGTAGGTCATGGTGTCGTCCAGCCACAACCGATAGAAATCATTGCCCAAATCATAATGGGCGGCAATGTTGCGCCGACTACCGCTGCGGCTGTTGCGGCGCAGCCCGTGATGCAGGCGGTTAATCTGGCGCACCCACCATTTGCCCTGCAACGCCTGTGACCAAGCCTGGCGGTTTTCAGAGGCC
>CAISOG010000153.1 GCA_903887035.1 uncultured Holosporaceae bacterium
CTTTTTGCTGGCGCAGGCGCTGAATTTATACGCCGAAAGCCCCTATCTGACCTATCCCGTTACCATTTCTGGCCGCGCCTATTCAAAGGCCAGCCAGCGATTGATGGAACGGTTTGGGTTCGAATCTCTGGGGGTGGAAACCCAATATGGCCCCGCCTTTGTCATGCAGGCGGCCGACAAAAACAGCCTGTTTGCTAAGCTGGCGCGGGTGGGGGTGGATCGCTGGCTTAGTTAGATGAGTTAGTTGCAATCCGCGAAATTGGCTAGGGCTGATGGATATCGTCGCGGTTTGTGGTTATAAGGGCTAGGCCGATCAGCGCCGCCGTCTCCGCCCGCATCACCCGATTGCCCAGCCGACAGGGGTGCAACCAGGGGGTGGTGGCGAAATCGGCGAACTCGGCGGGGCTAAAGCCCCCCTCTGGGCCGATCAGCAGGCCGCTAGGGTGACGCTCACCGCGCAGCAGCTGGGCAATCGGGCGGGCGGTCAGCCGTTCATCGCCATACAGAATCGGGCTTGTCGGGCTAACGTCGGCGGCGGATGAGATTATGGGGGGATTGGCCAACCAGTCTTGCAGGCGTAGCAGCGGCAACAGTTGCGGCAGGCTACAACGCCCCGAACTTTCGGCCGCCTCCACCGCGCAACTCAACAATTTGCCACTGTTCAGTGGGTTGGGTTGCCCCTGCGCCATGCTGATCGGTTGCAGATGGGTAACGCCCAGCTCCGTCGCCTGGGCAATCAGGGTGGCCATCATCGGCGGCTTAAGGGGGGCAAAAGCCAGCAGCAGGGGGGCTTCAATGGGTTGGAGCAACAGCTGTTGTTCCAGGGCAATCAGCGCGGCGTTGGCTTTGCCAGGCTGCAACGCCCCCTGCCACTCCCCATGCAGGCCGTTAAACAGCCGCACCGCATCACCCGCCCGCCGTCGCAACACCTTAGTCAAATAGTGATGCTGTGGCGCCGATAGGGCGATGGTTTGACCAGCGCTTAGCGGTTGCGGGGTAAAAAGGCGGGGAATATAACGAACCAAGCGGCAATCACCCTAAGGAAAAAAAAAGACCGAACGAACAAACAGGCTATTCTTTTTCCCATGGAAATTGAATCCAAACATCCTGATCAAATTCGCGCACAATCGTGTCGGCAAAGGGACGGCCAGCAGGCTTTGCATAGGGGCTGGCGAAATGGGCGGAGGGAAAAAAGTCCCGTACCAGTTGCGCGGTCAGACCTGAATCAACCAGATCATCAATAATCAACAGGCCAGCATCATCCCATCCATCGGCCAGGGGTTTAAGCAATGTTGGATCGCTTTGGCTGTGGTCATCCTCCCGCGTTTTCAGGCAAATGGTATCAATGCGACGAATGTTCAGCCAAGATGCAATCAGGCCAGCAGGAAACAATCCACCGCGGGTTATCGCCACCATGCTGTGCCAGGGGCGAATCGCCGCCAGCTTTTCCGCCAAAATTTTGCAATCCGCGTCAAACTCATCCCAACTTAGGGCATAGAATTGGTGGGACACGACCATTGGTGAATCACGACTGGTTGGGAAGGGATGGGGGGCAGGGGGTGGGGA
>CAISOG010000154.1 GCA_903887035.1 uncultured Holosporaceae bacterium
CTGTGATTATCTGGATTATCGGTAATTTTGGGGTTCGGGAGGGGGAGAAAACGCCGCAACCGCCTCTGTGGCAATTTCAGGAATTTCCAAGCCAAGATTGGTGGCAGTTCCAATAAGCTTCTGGGCGGCCGATTGTTCGCCATCCCGAAAACTCAAATAGCCCCAGCGTTGCGCCTCGGCTTTTGTTCTTTCTGCGGGCGGCGTATCAGGATTGGCAAAAATGTTTAGCACCGCCACAAATTTATCCAGCGCGGCCTGCACGGTAGATTTAAATTCAGCAGATGGCGATTGCCGGTTAGGGCGTGGTGTTAGAGAAACAGTCATCACTGTTGCTGCTGGCCAACAATGGCCTGGCGATGCACGCGATGGAGCAGTAGCATTCCCTTCTGTAGCATGCGGCCATGGCCAACGAACCATTGCTATTACGGTTGATTGCATGCCCTCCAAGGCTGTGGCTGTTTTGGGAAGGTGTTTGGGTGTGATAAGTTTAGTTTGCGTCATGCGCCCACTGTTAGGGCTATCAACCCCCCTTGTCAATCATAGTTTTGTCATTGTAAATCAAACAAATGAACGATACCCCTTCCTACAATGTCCCTGGCCATGATGCCCAAACCGATTGGCTGACGGTGACGGCGGAGCAGGCTGGCCTAAGGCTGGACAAATGGCTCAGCCTGTGTCGGCCTGAACAGTCGCGGGCGTTTTGGCAGCGGGCGGTGGAATCGGGGCAGGTGCAACGGCTAAACCCCGATGGCTGGCATGGGGTTGGCGATACCAGCCGCAGGGTGGCGGCGGGGGAACGCTATCGCCTAAATCTGCCCGCGCCAACCGCTGTCAGCACGCTGACCCCCGTCCATCAAGCCCTGACCATTTTGTATGAGGATGAGGCGTTGGTGGTGGTCGATAAGCCCGCCGGCCTGGTCACCCACCCGGGCGCGGGCAGCCACGATGCCACCCTGGTGCAGGTGTTGTTGGCGCATACGGGCGGGCAGTTGGCCAGCACGGGGGGGCCGTTGCGCCCTGGCATCGTTCATCGGCTGGATAAGGGGACCAGCGGCGTGATGGTGGTGGCCAAAACCGATGCCGCCCATCACCACCTGGCCAAACAATTTTCCGCCCATAGTATTGAGCGCGCCTATCAGGCGGTGGTGTGGGGATGCCCCAGCCCTGGCCGTGGCACCATTACCGGCGCAATTGGGCGCAGCGATCACAACCGCCAGAAGATGGCGATCGTCAACGGGCGGGGTAAGCCAGCGGTCACCCATTATCAGGTGTTGCAAGCCCTGCAGGGGGGGGTGGCCGCCCTGGTTCGTTGTCAATTGGAAACAGGGCGCACCCACCAAATTCGGGTGCATTTAACCAGCCTGGGGCACCCGCTGATCGGCGATAGCACCTATGGCGGCGGATCGGTGCAGAAAAAATTGCCCAAAAACGTGCCAGAATCCCTGGTTCAAACCATCAGGCAGCTGGATCGTCCCGCCCTGCACGCCGCGCTGTTGGGCTTTGTTCATCCCGTCATCGGCGATTTGATGCGCTTTGAATCGCCACCGCCCGCCGATTTTCAACAGCTGATGCAGGGGCTAAGCAACCCACACCGCACCGCACAGGAACATTCTTGACGCCATACCCCTGTATTGAGTTATGATACATTGTTTTAATTTTTTTAAAAGGAGTGATATTTATGACGATTCAGAGCAGCGAAGAGAGTAATTTTGTTATAGAGCCAAGATTGTGGGGGCTTCAGCCAGGGCAGGCACAATTTCTTGGGAATTTATTAAGGTATGATAGAGATCGTGCTTTGCATCCAATTGCGTTAGCTCAGTTTTCGAAGAAAAATTATCACTTAGGATTGCAAATCCTAAGTGAGGCACTAGATTCGTCAATTTCTTATGTTGTTTTAAAAAATGCAGAAGTTGTAGCAAAAATATATGCAGCATCACCCAACAAAGGCACCAATCAAATATTTGAAAAAGCTGTAAGCAGTGTCGATAGATTGGCACTAAAGGGCAACTCTGATGCACTTGTTATGATGCAGCTTTTAAACGAAGTGAATTCAATGTGCCGATAGTTAAAAATTAAAAAAATGTATCAAGCATTCTAACCTCCACCGCACCGCACAGGAACATTCTTGACGTTATACCCCTGCAGTGCGGTACAATAGGGGCGTTATTTACGCTGGCAGAAAGATGAAACAGAGACATTCC
>CAISOG010000155.1 GCA_903887035.1 uncultured Holosporaceae bacterium
AGCCATAACGCCTCTTTGCAATTATGGGTATAGCCATTAACATTCGCTGGATTTATCAGATGCCCAGCATCATTAAGGGCATAAAAATTGTGCGTAAAAAATTGTCTGTTGTCTGGGCTATCGATATTTACACCCGGTGGAGGCGTTGGGTTTGTATCAGAATACCAATAATCAGCCATCCGCGCTTCAATACTTTTTGTAGGATCGCTTGACTCGGGAAAAACAATAAAGGTATTTTCCGCTGTTAATTTTACACCCCCCTCGTCAGTCCGTGGATTGCGAAAATTGTCAAGATCTCGGTTAAACAGGCAATTCGGGCTAAGACCCACATATGTTGTTGTCATGGTAGAATTCCTTATAAAGTTTACTTAACAAAATATAAACGCTATAAAGAAAATATGTCAACAGCATTATTGCTATAAAAAATTCTGACCCCCCCAAAAAACAATCCATTCAGGCACAAAAAAACCAGCCGCTTCACCCAATTGGGCAAGGCGGCTGGTGTTCATTGGGGTATAGCAGGGGTGCAGATTTTGCGCCCCTTAAATAATCCTAGAAGCGTTTTTTGGCGCGGGGTGGGCGGTCGCCGCCGTCATCATCGCGTGAGCGAAAGGGGCGATCCCCACCTTCACCAGGGCGGCTGTTGAATCCGCCACCGCGTTGGGGGCGATCGCCACCGCCAGAATCGCCAAAGCGAGAAAAGCTGGGCGGGCGACGAAAGCCGCCTTCATCGCCGCCGCCAAAGTCGCCGCGTGGCTCAAAGCGTGGACGTGGGCGAAAGCCCCCCTCATCCCCGCCGCGATCACCGCGTGGCTCAAAGGCGCGTTTGGGGCGGATAACGGTTGATCCGGTGGCGGACTCAGCCGCGGTAATCAGTTGCAGGGCAATTTCCACTGCGGCCGCTGCACGGTCTTCGTGGTCAGCAGGCGTATCGCCGTAAAGGGTGGCGGCCAATTCAACCACCAAACGGGCATCATCAAATGACATTATCAGTAACTTTCAATTTAGGGGCGGTATAACGAACAATCGTTGGAACAATTTATCCCGTCAAACACCACGTCGCGCCCCAAAACACATTACAAACGAGGTGACCTGCAAATAAACATGACAAAAGCAATCTTGGCAAGAAAATAATGCAGTAAGTGAAAAAAGCCGTTGCCCTTTTTTTAGGGGGGAAGGGGGCGTCAGCGCAATTCGCCCGAAATATCCAGGGTGGATTTGCCATCGCGCCATTCCCGCAGGCGAAAGGGGCGGGCGATCTGGCGATTATAGCTGTTGACCGCTTTGCCATCTTCGGTTTTGGCCTCATTGGTTTTCGCCAGCCCCACATCAAATTGGCGCATCACCGATTGGCCGTTAATGTCAATTTGCACGGTGCCCGCCACCAACAGCTCGGGGCGCACCACCGCCCATCCGAACAGGTCGTTGGCGCCACGATCCCCCGTGGGCAGGGCGTAGCGCAGGAAGCGTTGGTTGCGGTCGCCGCCGCGATTGGCGGTGTAGATCGGGCTGAATTGCACTTCGCGGGTGCGGTCAACCAGGGTGCGAAAGCCGCGATTCGGCATCCCCAGCTCAACGCCGCGCAGCATGAATCCGCCCAGCCCCGCCATCGGCAGCGGCAGAATCTCCACCCGCCCGCTGATCGGCAACTCCTCCAGCTTTTGCCCCTGTTGCAGGCTGCTGGGCTCAATCGCCACACTGTAGTTGCCGGTAAAAGCCGTCAGGCTTTGTGCACAGGCAGGATTTGTTTGAAACAAGATGGTCGCCGCTATCGCGCACAGGATGGCGATGATTGGGCGTATGGATAAATGGTATTGGCGACACAGCATGGGGGCTACCACACCGCGCCAGGGGGCAGGGAGACAAAAATCGCCTCCAAATTGCCACCGGTTTCGATGCCAAATTTGGTGCCGCGATCGTACAACAGGTTGAATTCGATATAGCGGCCGCGCTTAATCGCCTGCTGATGCTTATCCTCCGCCGTCCAGCTTTGATGCGCCTTGGCGCGCACCAGGCGGGGATAGACATCCAAAAAGGCGGCGCCGACATCCTGCACAAAGGCAAACTGCTTCGCCAAATCCTCCTCCAGATAATCAAAGAAAATGCCGCCAATCCCGCGCGCCTCACCCCGATGGGGCAGGAAGAAATACTCATCGCACCACTGCTTAAAGCGCGGGTAATAGGTCGGATCGTTACGGTCGCAGGCCTGCTGCATCGATTGGTGAAAGGCCGCCGCCTCAACCGGGTCAACAAAGGTGGGGGTCAGATCGGCGCCGCCGCCAAACCAGGCCTTGGTGGTAATCAAGTGGCGCAGGTTCATGTGAACCGCCGGCACAAAGGGATTTCGCGGGTGCAGCACCAGGGAGATGCCCGCCGCCCAAAAGCTGGGGTCACTCTCCGCCCCGGGAATCTGCGCGGCAAAACGCGGGTCAAACCGCCCCCACACGGTCGAGACGTTGACGCCCGCCTTATCAAACACCGCGCCGTTGGTCATCACCCGCATTTCCCCGCCGCCACCGCCATCCCTCTCCCAGCTTTGGGGGGAAAAGTCGGCCGCGGGGTGATTCGCCGTCGCGAACTGCTCCTCCAACGTGGTTAGGGCGGCGCAAATCTGATTCTGCAACAGGCTGACGTAGTGGCTGACGTCCCCGGCCAGCGCCGCATTGCTGTTGGCGGCAAGGGGAAAAGACATGGCGCGCCCTCCTAACAGCGTGGAATCTGGTCGTGATGACTGGACATCGGCCAACCATGGTGTTCATTTCCCATACTGTATCACATCCCCCCCGCTGTCGATAGGGGGGGTAGAGAGGAGGAGGGGCGTAGAGTAGGGCGTCCGTCCGTTGGGTTTAGGCGGCTTGGGTAAAGGTGGCGAAGGCAAAGGGTTGCAGGGTTACCGTGTCGTTCTGAACACTCACCCCCTCCTGCCACTCCACCGCGCCCAGGCTTCCCAGTCCTTTCAGCTCCACGGATTCAGCGGTAAAGTTAAACAGCCCCAGCATGGCTTGATTGCCGTGGCGATACTCCAGTTGCAGAACCTGCTCGTTAGAGTTGCTGCTATCTATAGTGGCTTTCTTGATCCACGGGTGGTTTTTCCGCCAGGTAATCAATCGACGATAGTGGTTTAGTGTCGATTGGGGATCCTGCTCTTGAACATCAACGGCCAAATCTTGTTGGGCAGCATCTACAGGGAGCCAGGTGTTGGCCGCCGTGCTAAAGCCCGCATTGGCAGCATTCTTCACCCAAGGCATGGGTGTACGCGCCCCATCGCGACCAACGTGGTCGGGGTAAAAAGCTATGTCATAGGGGTCAACCAAATCTTCGAAGCGCAGATCAGCCGTGGGCAGTCCCAATTCCTCCCCCTGATACAGGCACAACCCGCCAGGCAATGTAAGAACCACAGCGGCAATCATCTTGGCAAAAGCGGCACGATGAGTCGAATCCTGCGAACCCATCCGGGTAACGTGGCGGGGTGCATCGTGATTGCTGAGCGCCCAGCAGGAGGTTCCAGGCAGAAAGCCCGCTAATCCACCCGCCAGCTTTTCGCGGAACAACCCTACCGTTACCAGCTCACGAATATCCAACATGTTAAAGCTATAGCTTAAGTCAAATTTATCGCTTCCAACATAGGTGCGGGCAATCTCTACCGTTCCAACTTCGCCAAGCAGCAGAGCGTCTGGGTAACGATCGGCAACCTTTCTAATATCGCGAATGAAATCAACTGTTGCTGGCTGACCGAGGTCATAGACATGGTCTTGCATCCCAAAAGGTGAATCTGAAAGCGCTCCACTGGTAGAACCTCGCGGGGCAGCTGGGTTGTTACGAAGTTCTTGATCATAATGAGCAAAGTGGATGGCATCAAAGCGGAAACCCTTTACGCCTTGTTGCAGCCAATATTCAACAATATTTAAAAGCTCTTGTTTGACTTCTGGGTTATAGGCATTAAATGCAGGCTGCTCTCCCAAAAAATGGGTGAGATAATATTGTTGGCGCCGTGGTTCCCAGCGCCAGGCCGAGCCCCCAAATACCGATTGCCAATTGTTGGGGACATTCCCATCTGGCAAGGGGTCAGCCCAAACATACCAATCGGCCTTCGGATTGTTTCGACTGGCACGGCTTTCCAAAAACCATGGGTGCTGGTTAGAACTGTGCGCCAAAACCAGGTCGACCATGATTCCTATATTGTGCTGTGCAGCCTCAGAAATTAGCTGAGCCAAATCTGCGTTAGAACCAAACAACGGATCCAC
>CAISOG010000156.1 GCA_903887035.1 uncultured Holosporaceae bacterium
ATGCGGATGAACGACTCGCCGCCCCCAACAACGCCCCCAACACCGCCCTACCCACCGACTGACAACGCGGACGCCATCACGTCTGATAGCGCAGCCGCCACCAAAACCCAGGCCACCAAACCCCTCTCAACCAAACCCCCCTTAAATAAACAACGCCTGGATCAACTGTTGCTGGCGCGCGGCCTGGTCGACAGTCGGGCACAGGCGCAGGCGATGATTATGGCGGGGCAGGTGCAGGTTGGCGGACAGGTGGTCACCAAGGCGGGGCAACAAACCGCCTTTGACGCCGAAATTGATTTGAAGCAGCCCCCCCACCCCTGGGTCAGCCGTGGCGGGTTGAAATTGGTGCACGCCCTGGAACATTACGGACTGGATCCGACCGGGGCGGTGGCGTTGGATATCGGATCCTCCACCGGTGGCTTTACCGATGTGCTGCTGGCCAAGGGGGCGGTACGGGTCTATGCCATTGATGTCGGGCGTGGCCAGCTGGCTTGGCGGTTGCGGCAGGATCCGCGGGTGGTGGTGCGTGAGGGGGTCAATTCCCGCTATTTAAGCGAGGATGACGTGCCCGAATTGGTGGACTGGTTGGTGGCGGATGTCAGCTTTATCAGCCTGACCCTGGCGCTGCCCGCCGCCCTTAGCCGACTGAAACCTGGTGGGCAGCTGGTGGCGCTGATTAAGCCGCAGTTTGAGCTGTCGCCGCGCGATATCGAAAAGGGCGGGGTGGTGCGCGACCCGCAACGGCGGCAACAGGCCATTGATCGCATCACCGATTGGCTTAGCGGGCTGGAGCTTCATGGATGCCGTTTCGCGCTGCAAGGCACAGTCGCCAGCCCCATCCTGGGCCCCGCCGGCAATCAGGAATTTTTGCTGGTTGCCAGTCTGACCCCAAACTGATTTTCGCAAAACCGCAATTCAACCGCGCCCTAAAGCTTCAGCAGCGCTATTTCGGCCCAGATGCCCTTAACCCGCACCCGCAGCTTGCGATCCAGGCGCAGGCGGCGTTGGCTGGCGGGCGTATCCTTAAGGGCGCCGTTAAGCGCCTCTTGATCGGCGGTCAACACCACCATCCGCCCCTGTTGACTCAGCAGCGGCGCCCAGGCGGCAAAAAACGATTCATACAAGGCCTGGTTAGTGGCGGTATCGCCAAACTGCACGCCAAAGGGCAAATTGGCCAGAATGACATCAATGCTGGCGGGGGGCAGGCGGGGTTCGCGGCTGTCCACCACGCTGAGTTCCAATTTGGCGGGGTTGGCGATGGTGGCCAGATTTTTGCTGGCGGCCTGAATCGCCCGATGATCGACATCATAACCATGCAACACCAAATCGGATTGCACCGCCGCCGCCTCAATCAACAGCGTGCCTGTGCCGCAAACGGGATCCAACACCCGTTCGCCGGGTTGCACAAAGGCCATTTCCACCATTGCGCCGGCAATCTCATGCGGCAATGATCCCGCCCGCTCCGCCGTGCGCGCCACCCGATGCGGCAGCTGATCCGCCTGAAACCGTTGCACCCCGATGTAATAGGCATCCTCCACCGCCATCACAAACAGCGTTTCGGCCTTGGCGGCGGCGGGCGTACCGGCGGCCACCACCCGAAGGCCGTGGTCACTCAACGCCTTAATCAACCATCGTTCCCACGATTGCCGCACAAAATGGTTGCCATCAACGGTCAGCTGCAAACTCCACAGCTTGGCACGGCGGCGGCAGGCGATCGCCAACTGCTCCAACTGTTGATCGCTGACCTTAAATCGCCCATAGATCAGGCATTCCAAAGCCTGGCTAAGGAATGGCCAGCTCATGGTTGGCTTATACGGCGTGCGGGGCAGGAACAGCAGGTCGTAATCCTTTTGCTTAAGCCAAAAGGTCGGGGCGGGCAGGCGCCGCAGCCGTCGATCGGCCAATGGCGCTAACCCAGCGGGCAGGCGCAGCAAGGTGCCCGCCAATTGGCTTTGCGGTTGTGCCCTGGGCGGGGTGGGATCAGGATTAATCGGCGCGCGGGTAAAGGATGAATGGCCAGATTCGCGGCTGGCGGCGGGGGGTGCCCTGCGGGGGCGCGGGTCAAAACCACGATCATCCTCATCATAACCCGCAGGCCGAATATCGTAATCATCGCGAAAATCGTAATCGCCAATATCATGCCCAAAATCTGCATAGCCCGTATCGTCATGGCGGCTATTCTGGAGGCGCGGCGGCGGTTGGCGGCCATCCTGGCGGCGGCTGTTGGGGCTATAGCCAGAATCATTGCCAGAATCATTGCCAGAATCATTGATGGGGCTGGCCGACCGACGCCCTCTGGGGGAACGATCTGCAAACCCCCAATCATCATCATCGCCACGACGGGGTCTGGCAGCCTCACCACCGCGCGCCGCCCCCGGCCTTTGCGGCGATCGCCGCTCTAACCGTGCATCATCTGCCCAGCTGGCATCAGTCCTGGGCGCGCCAGGCCGCCTGCCGCCCCGCCCAACCTCAGCCGATGACGATCCCCGCCTGGCGCCAGATGCTGGTTTGGCTCCACGCCCGCCAGCGGGGCGATCCTGTTGTGGCCGCGATGATGGACGCCCGCCTGCAGGACGGCCAGCCGATGAGCGGGAGGGGGAGCGGGAGGGGGAACGAGAGGGAGGACGAGATGGAGGACGACGGTTGGGCATGAACAAATTTCTTGGATGCAATTTCTGGATATAAATTTTAAGCGCGCGCTACCTAATTCAGCAGCTTAATTCATTCTGGCCGCGACTGTCCAGCTTAGCAAAAATTGCAGGCCTGTCGAGGCGCAACGCCCAAGATCCG
>CAISOG010000157.1 GCA_903887035.1 uncultured Holosporaceae bacterium
ATCTTATTGTATTAATAATGATATTCTTAGTCATACTGATGGTCTAGAGCCAAAGGATCCCTATTATCTTAGAAATGTTATACGAACTTATTTGTTTGACAATTACTTTGGACCAGATGGAAACCCTGTCATAAGTGCCAAGGTCAGTTATGGTGGCAAGGCGGCTCAACCATTTAACACGTTGGCATTGTTAGAGGCCTGGCGTGATGCCAATGATGGGAATGGGAACACATCACCTATCGATTCAACTATGAAACACTATATGGACAGACTTGCTGAGGCAGAGAAAAGACTTAACGAGGGTGGGGATCCCCCCTCTGCGAATTGGGCATCTGATCTTAATTTGCCCCCACGGGATCTAAGAGATCTTATTGCAAGCCGTGGAAGATAAAATGGTGCCCGCAGCCAGAATCGAACTGACGACCTAACGATTACGAATCGTTTGCTCTACCAACTGAGCTATGCGGGCGCATCAACGTCAAAGCACTAAAGCGCCAAAGCGCAAATTAGCCTGTTACAGCACAGCAGGCAAGCTGGCTAATGCCTCATCCTCAAGATCTTTGCCGCCATCGACCTCACCGCCCGCCAGATCCAGGCTGGCTACCGCGTGACAGGATGAACAAATCGCCGTCCATTCCGCCGCCTGATGATGACAGGATGCACAGACCCAGGCCGCCGGTTCGGCGGTTTTGGACGCCTTATCCATCCATTTATAGGCGGCCTCCTTACTGCCATGTTCAGATTTTTCCAGCGCGGCCATCAGGCGAAAAGCATCGGGCAGGGGTTCCAGATCGACAATCGCCTGCAACTGTTGGCGTGCCTTGCCCCATAATTTGCAGGCTAAGGCCGCCTGCGCCACCGCCAGATAGCTAAGCGGATGAAGCGGTTTTTTGGCGGCCAGGGCTTCGGCGGCGCGCAAATGGGCAAAAGGTTCCGATGGCGCCAGCTGCTCATGCAGATCCAACAGCTCCTTACAGGGTTGTATCGCCCACCATTTGTGCAGCAGGGTTTTGGTTTGACGGCTTTCACTTTGGCCACTCCGGGAGCCACTCTGGGCAGCTTGCGCGGTCAATTGCCCCAAATAGGCAATCGCCACCGGGCGATAGGATGGCGCCAGGCGATAGGCCTGCGCCACCAGCCGTTCCCGCGCGTCCTGTTGCGTTGACGGCACCTGCTGCGCCTGTTGCAACAACACCACCGCCCGCCAACGTTGCCCTTCAGCCCGGGTCAGGTGGCGATCGGTGATCATTTTTTGCAGAATCTGGTCGGCATCATCCCAATGATGGTTCAGCCCCAACCAGACCAACAACCCCTCCTGCACCCAATTGATGGTGGGTTCCAGGGCAAAGGCTTGCCGCGCTACCGCCAAGCCAACGGTGGGGTCGGGGTTTTTGGCCACCTGTTGCAACAGGGCGCGCAGGGCGGGAACCCGCGTTTCGGGCAGATCCAACATGCGGTGGTACAGGGTTTGCGCGGTCGCGCTGTCGCCGCCCATTTCCGCCGATTGTGCCGACAGCAGCATCGCCAGCGGTTCTTTTTTCACGAAACGACTGGCCTTGCCCGCCAATTTTTGCGCCTGGCGGGTATCGCCAGAGGCCATCGCCAACATCCCCTCACTCAACGCATTCAGCCCTTTTTCCAGGCGGCGGGTATGGCGACGATCACGCCGGCGGGCGGGCCACCCGACCAGCCAACGGCGCAGGCGATCCATCAGCACGGTCAGTATCGCCACAGCGACCACAAACCCCATCCCCATTAGGGCGGTTGTTTGCAGCTGCCATCCGCGCCAACGAATCTCTAAACTGCCTGAATCCTGTGCCAGCCAGGCAATGATCGCCACCAGCAGGGTCAGCAGCGCCAAACGCCAAATCCATCGTAACCATCGGAACAAACGCATCGATAGACTCCCCTTAATTGGTGCTGGCTTGAGCCAAAGCCGCCACCACCCGTTGTTCCAAATCCTGCAAGGCTTGATCGGCTTTCAGGCGGGCGCTTAACCCCGCCGACAGCTGGCTTAAGGCCTTCAGGCTGCGATCCGGCAAATGTTGCATGGCGGCATGCACCCGTTCCAACTCCCCCGCCGCCAACGACGTTTCCACCTCGGCCAGATAGGCGGCCACGCTGCCAGGTTCTGCCCGTCCCGCAACGGGGCGAACCGTTACCAGCTGGCGAATCTGTTGCTTAATCCATCCCCACCAGCCGCTTTGATCCGCTGTGCTGGCTTCGGCAGGCTCATCGGCTTGCTCCGACCAGGCCTGGCGAGACGCCTCAGCATATTGTTGCCGCAACAGCCCCACGCTGGGCACCCCCTGCAGGCTTAGGGATTGCAGGGTTTGCAGGCTTTCGCCCGACCCCGCCAGATCGCTGGCCAATTGAGTTAGGTTGGCCGACTGGGCGCGGAACGGTTGCCCCGCCGCCACCTGCTGCCGAATCTGACTCAGCAGCAGATAGGCGGTTTGCCGCCGTTGCCAGACCAAGTTGTGGGCAAGGGTTTGCTCCATCTTTTCCAATCGTTGCTTAATCTGCACCGCATCCTGGCTGGGTACCAGGGGCACGGCCGCTCCCGCACGGGCAGCGGGCTGGGTAAAGGGCGATGGTGCCCCCCCCGAGATTCCCCCTAAGGCGCCAGCCGCTAACGCTTCGAAGGGGGTCGTGCTGCCCGCCTTAGCCGCCGAACCCTGCTGCCGCACCTCAGCCAGGCGCAGTTCCAAATCGGCAATCCGTTGTTTCAAAAAGCGGTTGGTGCGGTCATTGTCGTCAACCGATCTGCTGGCCAGGCTGCTGTCCGCGCCGCCATCCGTATCGGTGGCTTGGGCATCGGCACTGCCCGCCTCGGCGTTGGGGGCTGGCCGCGCATCCTCAGCCGCATTGGCGCCATCCTGACCACCATTGCCCGCGTCATCCAATCCTGCCGCCTCATCCTCAGCGGGACTGGCCATGGTGCTGCCCTGCCCACCCGACCACTGCGCCTGCAGAGCCTGCCTGCCATGCTGTTGCCACCATTGCCAGGCACCAAAACAGGCCACGATGACCACCACCAACACGATTAGCCCTGACCAGCCGCGACCGCTGGATGGCTTTTGCTCCTGGTTGGCGGCTGCGCCAGATGGCTCCGCAACCGATGCGGGTTCGACGGCTTTTTCCGATGGGGTGGGGGTGGATTGGGTCATGGGTTTGGACATGAAGCGGCGCCTTAAAAGAAAAAGTCAAAGGAGATGACGACAACAGTTTACGGCCTGCCCCAGACTTCGACAAGCTGGTCGAGAAGGCTGGCCTCCGTCGGCTGTTTCGCCACCATAATCCGCCGCCAGGCAAGCCCGTCAGGGATGTTTTTGTGCGGCTGTCTTGCTTGCGATGGGGGGATCACCTCCATCTCCCTACCAGCCGCCCTGGCCACGGCGTCGCTCAGGCATAGCGCGCTTAACCGATGATGCGCCCCCGTTAAGCCCGCCTGCGTCACCAGTTGGGCATAGATGGTCGCGCTGCGTGGGGCATAGAACAATATCGCCGTCAGCGTCCCGCCCCGCAACGCCGTGATCACCTCGGCGGGCAATTCGGTGATGGGCTGCTGGCGGTACAGCTTTGGCTGATCGACCACAAAGCCGTGGGCGCGAAGCCGTGACCAATCCTGCGTCCGAAAGCCTTGGCCGGTGGGATGCACCAACGCCCCCACCTGCGGCGACAGTCTGGCGATGACCAAGCTGGCTAGGGAATCGGCATCGCCCCCCGCCGCCTCAACCCGCACAAAGCCTAACGCCTTAGCCATGGTGGCGCTGGCACCCCCGACACACAGCATCGGCGTGCCGCGATCGGGTTCCCGCATCGCCCATTGCTGCAGGCCATGTTGGCTGGTAATCAGCACCGCCTGATAGGGGGGGGCAGGGGCGTGAACAGGCGGCGGCATTGCTGGCGAAGACGCCTCGGTTGGCACAATCGACACCATCGGCGCGATCAGGCTGCCCCAGCCATAGGCCTGCAACCGCCGCGCGGTACGCTGCGCTAGCCCGCTGGGACGTGTTATCAGGAATTGGGGGGGCATCATGCGATTCGCGCGCCAGCCTTACGGGTTATAGGGTTGGGTTGTTGATGGCCTTAGCATAGCGGGCGGCTACCGCGAATCAATCACCCGCGCACATGCCTCTGATGGGACAGACTATCGGACGGAATGATCAGGGCTTGCCCGGTTTGGGGTGGGTTGACCAAATCAGCTCAAACATGGCGCGATGGGTGGCCGCATAGCTGGGATTGTTAATGATAATCACCGACTTGGCGCCCGTGTTGTTCGACAGAATTTCGGTGGCCACCTTATCCCCATAAATGGCGATGGTGTGTTCATGGAACATTTTGTCGGGGATACAGCGATATTCCTCAAGCGCATAGGGATAAAATTGCGCACCCGCCGCCACCAAAAACCGCATTTTGATGTTGGCCTCACGGATTTTTTTGTCGGCCGCCAATATCTCTGGCGGTGAGGCACTTTCGTCAATAAAGCCCCACAGCACTTCGCCGTTAGCCCCAACTTGCGCGGCATCCTTTAGGGTATAGTAAATATCGTCCATCAGGCGTAACAACGCATCCTCCCCCTCAATAATCGTCAGGGTGTCATCGCGCAGGCGAAGGCCAGAATTGGGCAGAAATTCTATCCCGGCATCCTCCATCACTTTGGTAATTTTGGCGATGGTGGTGGTGCGGGTTTGGTGATGTTCATCCTCAAAATGCTTAATCGACACCACGGAGATGTTGGTTTTTTCCGCCAAATCCTCGCGCCGCCAACGAAGCAGGGCACGTCCAGCGCGACATTGATGGCCATTAATCAAGACATCCGCCTTCCAATAAAAGGAATACTATCTTTATTTTCATAAAATACTTGCGTTAAGAAATCCTTAACATCCAGTATTGTTGATGCAAAATTACCAGCTGCATTTACGATGGTTCTGCTGTTTTTTTAACAATATGGCTTATTACTGCTTGCTGTGCCTTGGCAGTAAAGATTCAAGTTTGGTTTGGTCTAGCGGGTTGTTTTAAACGGGTTGAATGGTTGGCTTGCTGCGTGGAACAGAGCCACGGCGGGGGGGGATTTGGCATCGCCAACATGGGTGGTGTTGGTGCGGTCAATGGTGCCACCGCCCAACAGGGTATTGATGTCATCGCCGCTTAGGGTTTCATGTTCCAACAACGCATGCGCCAATTTGTGCAAATCGTCCAGCCGTTCGTTCAAGATGCGTTTGGCGGTCTCATACCCCTCCTGCACCACCTTGCGAATTTCCAGATCCACTTGTTCGGCGGTAGCGTTGGACATTGCCTTGCGTTGGCCGCTGGCATAGCCCAAAAAGCCGTCGCCCTCCGGCTCCCCATAGGCCAAGGGGCCCAAGGCATCGCTAAGTCCCCATTCGGTTACCATTTTGCGCGCCATATCGGTGGCCATTTTGATGTCGGAAGAGGCGCCCGTCGTGACCTTATCATGGCCAAAAATGATTTCCTCAGCGACCCGCCCGCCCATGGCTACCGCCAAATCGGCCTTAAGCTTGGCACGGCTGCTGGAATAACGATCCCCTTCGGGCAGGCGCATGACCATGCCCAACGCCCGCCCACGCGGCACGATGGTGGCCTTATGCACCGGGTCAGAGTCTGGCAGGCTTAGGCCGACCAGGGCGTGCCCCCCCTCATGATAAGCGGTCAGGCGTTTTTCATCCTCACTCATCGCCATCGAACGGCGCTCCGCCCCCATGAAGACTTTATCCTTGGCTTGCTCAAAATCGCTCATGGTGACTGAGCGGCGGTTTTTGCGTGCCGCCACCAACGCCGCCTCATTGACGATATTGGCCAGATCCGCCCCTGAAAAGCCTGGCGTGCCGCGCGCAATAATGCTGGGCTCCACATCAGTGGCCAGGGGCACTTTTTTCATATGGACGCGCAAAATCTGCTCACGCCCGCGCACATCGGGGTTGGGCACCACCACCTGGCGGTCAAAGCGACCAGGGCGCAACAGGGCGGGATCCAACACATCGGGGCGGTTGGTGGCCGCGACCAGGATCACCCCCTCATTGGCCTCAAACCCATCCATTTCCACCAACAGTTGGTTCAGCGTCTGCTCCCGCTCATCATTGCCGCCGCCCATGCCAACGCCGCGATGGCGGCCAACCGCATCAATTTCATCAATAAAGATGATGCAGGGGGCATTTTTCTTGGCCTGCTCAAACATATCGCGCACACGGCTGGCGCCCACCCCGACGAACATTTCCACAAAGTCTGAGCCTGAAATGGTGAAGAATGGCACGCCCGCCTCACCCGCAATCGCACGCGCCAGCAGGGTTTTCCCGGTTCCAGGGGGGCCAATCAACAACACCCCTTTAGGAATCTTGGCGCCCAGCTTTTGGAACTTTTGCGGCGCCTTAAGGAATTCCACCACCTCCTCCAACTCTTGCTTGGCCTCATCAATGCCGGCAACGTCGTTAAAGGTCACCTGCCCATGTTTTTCGGTCAGCATGCGGGCACGGCTGCGGCCAAAGCCCATCGCCTTACCCCCGCCGCCCTGCATCTGGCGCATGAAGAATACCCACACCCCGATAAACAGCAGCATGGGGAACCAGGACAGCAAAATGCCAATCCATCCACCGCTATCATCCTGGGGCGCGGCGGTGATTTTGACCTTGTTACGGGTTAGGCGTTCAACCAGGCTGGGGTCATTGGGGGCATAAGTGACAAAGTTGCGGTTATCGCTTAGCTGCCCACTGATGTTAGGCCCCTGGATCATCACGCTGTTGACCTGTTGGCTGTCCACCATTTGCAGAAAGTCCGAAAAGGCCAGGTTGACCCGCCCGTTGGCGCCCATCGGCACCTGCAACAGGTTAAAAAAAGCCATTAACAACAGCCCAACTATAATCCAAATAGCCAGGTTACGACCCGCATTAGGAACCATCACGACAAAACTTTCTTAGGGCAGTTTAGGTTACGTCTAATGACTATAATCGTGTTTCTTTACGAATTTAACAAGGGGGATTGCGGCGGCGCTTTTCATGGTTTTTTATGGGGGGCGCTTGAGTTAGCCTGGCGGCGGTTATGCCTATTGCGGTTATGCCTAAGGCAGCCCGTTAAAATTTTTGCCCCAATACAAATACAGCTGTAGGGATGGATAGTCCGCCTGGCCAACTGGTACGGTGGTCAGGGGCGCCAGACCATCGGCGTAGCGGCCAAATTGCTGTTGCTCCTCGGCCAGGGTGGGGTGCGCCTCATGGCTTTTTTTGACCAGCACCAACAGCACATCCCACCCCCGATAGCGATCCCGATCCGCCAGCATGCCATAATGGCGCGGATCATCGCCCAGGCATTGCACCGGCAGCCGACCCGCCAGGGCGCGATCAATCTTGCCCGCCTGCGCCCAATGGGGGGAGGCCACCAGCAGGCGGGGATGATCCAACAGCCCCCTTGCGGCTAGCGCGTTGGGCAGCGCATCCCAATCCATCAGCTCAACGGTGGGATCCTGACGCATCAGCGCTGGCCAGTGACGCTGTGCCCAGCCGCTGTCCATATTCCAGCGCAGCAGCAGAATAAGCAGCAGCAGGATAGCGCCACTGCCCCACAGCCAGCGGTCAATCAGGCGGCGGCCTGGGGTGAAAAGGCGGATACTGGCCAGCCGATTTGCTAGCGGATTTAAGCGCGCCGCATCAATCGCCGCCCCCAACAGCGGCAGCGCCATCAGATAGCCTGGCGATGGCCAGTGCGGCAGGATGCGGCCGCCCGCCCATAGGGCTGTCAGGGCAAAAAAGCCAATCATGATGACCGCCGAAACGCTGCACAGCCAGGCTGGGCTCACACGCGCCGATGAATCCCTAAGGCCGCGGCCAAAAGCACGCAGCAAGACAATCATCAACGGCAGCCATAGCCAGGGCAGCAGATAGGCGGCCTGCCCCGCCAACGCAGCGGCCATTTTTTCGGGATAGAGAGCAATGACGGCTTGCGTTGCGGACGGCATGCCGCGATTGCCCTGAAAAGCCAGCGATATCCATTGATGCTGGCTGTTCCAGATGATGACGGGGCTAAACAGCGCGATGGCCAGGGCGGCGGCGACCCAGGGGGCAGGGTGCCGCAACCAGCGCCGATGATGGGGATGACTGAGCAAAAAGACCAGCACCGCCAGCGGCAAAAAGACGGCGGTGTATTTGCTGAGCATGGCTAGGCCAAGGGCGATCCCGCTGGCCAGCCACCAACCCCATATTGCAGGCTGATGATCGTGGGAGGGGTTAGAGGGTACTACGCGCAGTAGGCACGACAGGCTGACCAGCCACCAGAATATCAGCAGGCCATCGGGCAAAATCCAACTGGCGGTGCTGAGGGTAAAAACGGGGGCAAGATTGAACAACAGGGCGCTGTACCACCCCGCCCATTCCCCAAACTGCTTTGCAGTCAGACGAAACAGTAGCCAGCTTGAGCCGGCAAACAGCAGGATAAAGGGCAATCGCAGCAGGGCGGCCGATTCACTGCCGACCAACCAGCGCGTCGCTCCCACCAGCCAAAAGGCCAGCGGCGGATGGTCAAAATAGCTTAACGACCAATGGCGGGCGATGGCGACCATATAGGATTCATCAACACCCAACCCGATCGTGGAAGCCAGCCATAGCCGCACCAAGCCGCCGCCAATAAGCAGGGCGATCATCAGCCTGGTTGGGGTTAGGGGGCGTAGGGGCATAAGTCGCCTGGGGGGGGGAATTGATAATGAACGAAAAGGGCTACGCTGTGCTGTCTAAAGGGTTAGGGGCAACCCGCCTGTTTCTTTTCCGATTCCGCCCGTTGTTTCAGCGATGAGGGGGCATCCGGATGCTCCTTCAGCACGCGCGCAAAGGTTTGGCAGGCCTGTTGCTTTTCGCCCATGGATTGCAAGCTGACCCCCAATTTCAACAAGCTTTCCACCGCCTTGCTGCCCTTAGGGAATTTGCGATAGCTGTCCAAATATTGGCTGGCCGCGTCGGGATAATTTTTCTGGGCGCTATAGGTTTCGCCTAACCAGAACAGGGCATTGCCGGTCAGGCTGTCGGTTGGATTGGCGGTGACAAAACTTTTAAAGGTCTTTTCGGCCTCGGCATAGTTGCGTTGCTGCAAATAGGAGAACGCCCGATTGTATTGCTCCCGCGGGGTTGCGTTGGTTGCGTTGGCGGGCGCCGCAGCAGTGGCAGCTTTGGTATCCACAATCTTGGCATCTTTTGCCGCGCCAGCCGCTGCATTGTTGGCCGCAGGGCGTGCAGCGTTGGCTCCAGCATTGGCCAGCGTTTGGTCGGTATCAGGAATGGACGCACCCGCAGGGGGGGTAGCGCCCGAAATGACCTTTGGCTCAAAACTGGCCTTGGTACGCCCCTTAGCGTCGGTTTTCAGGTTGCCCAATTGACCCGCGACGGTGGCCGGTTCGGCTGATTTTTCTACAGCAGCAGCCTGGGCAGGGGCAGGGGTTGTTGGGGTGGTGACAGCTGCCCGACTATCGCCAGCATGGGGTACGGCTGGGGCAGCTTGGCTAGCTTGGGCAGCATTGGCTTGAGTGGCTTGATTGTGGCTAGCTTGGGCGTCTTCGATTTTTCGTAAGCGCGCTTCCAGATCGCCAATCCGCTCTTTAAGCTGGGTATTTTCCTGACGGACTTGAAAAACTTGTTGCTCCAGCTGGCCAGTAAGGTTTTGCAGGGCGGATTCAAGATCGCTAACCCGGCCGCTGAGGCTGTCGTTGATTTGTGATGCGTTGTCAACGGATCCCGCCCCACCAGCACCGCCCCCTTCGCCGCGAAAGGTTTGGCGCCTAAGGGTGGTCATATCGCGGTCTAAACGGTTCAGCCGTTCAACCACGCTTTGCAGTTCGGGACTGGCAACGGCGGGTTGCGCCATTAGGAGATGGTTGGGGGCGATTGACAGCCCCGCAAACAATAGGGCGGCCATGACGACCGCCCTAAAGTTGATTTGCATCATTTTCATCCGCTTATCCTATAACAGTGTTCGCAGATGTCCATGACTACA
>CAISOG010000158.1 GCA_903887035.1 uncultured Holosporaceae bacterium
ACCCCAATTCCACCAGCTGATCCGCTTTGATCCCCGTCTCCTCCCACAGTTCGCGGCGGGCGGCCTCCGCCGGATCCTCCCCCGCCTCCATCGCTCCTGCCGGGAATTCCCAGCTTAGTTCGTTCAGGGGAAAGCGTTCCTGTTGTTGCAGCAGGGTGCGGCGGCTGGCAAGGCTGACGGGGATAATCAGCACCGAATCGGCCTGCTCCAGCGTGTAATAGCGACCATTGTGATCGCCGCGCCCGACAAACTCATGCTCGGTAATCGACAGCCAGGGGCAGCTATAGACGGTTTTTTGCCCTAATCTTTTGAAAATACTCACGGCCTCTCTCGCCTCTCTTTAGGCATGAATCGCCTTTGAAAAGGTTGCCCAGGCCGCCTCCTTAACCGCTTCAGAGGTGGTTGGGTGAGCGTGGCAGGTGCGCGCCAAATCCTCAGCCGCCGCCTTAAACTCCATCGCCAAGGCAGCCTCCGCAATCAGCGTTCCCGCCTCAGCCCCCATGATATGCACCCCCAGAATTTGGTCGGTGGTGGCATCGGCCAGGATTTTGACAAAGCCGTCGGTGCTGTCGGTGGTTTTGGCGCGTGCGTTCGCGCTAAACAGGAATTTGCCGGCGCGATAGCCAATGCCCGCCGCCTTTAACTCCTCCTCCGTCTTACCCACGCTGGCCACCTCTGGATAGGTGAAGACCACGGCGGGGATGACATCATAGTTCACATGGCTGTGCTGCCCAACCAGCTGTTCGGCTAGGGCAATCCCCTCCTCCTCAGCCTTATGCGCCAACATGGGACCCGCAATCACATCGCCAACCGCGTAAATGCCCGCCACATTGGTTTGGTAGTGGGCATCGGTAACAATCTGCCCCCCCTTGGTCAGGGTGATCCCCAACTCCTCCAGCCCCAGGCCGCTGGTAAAGGGGCGGCGGCCAACGGCGACCAGCACCTTATCGGCTACCAAAGTTTCGGCCTTACCCCCCGCCGACGGCTCTAACGTCAGGGTTACGTTATTTTTCCCGATAGCGGCGGCGGTTACCTTGGTGGTCAGCTTAAAGGTCAGCCCCTGTTTTTCCAGCTGTTGTTTCAGCTTGGCACTGATTTCCCCATCCATTTGCGGCACCAGGCGGTCGGCAGACTCAATCACCGTCACCTCACTGCCCAATCGTGCCCACAGCGATCCCATCTCTAGCCCGATATAGCCGCCGCCGATAACCGCCAGCTTTTTGGGAACCGCGGGCAGGGTGAGGGCGCCGGTGGAGCTCAACACGTTTTTCTCATCAACCGTGACATTGGGAATGTTGGCGGGAACCGATCCGGTGGCGATAACCACCGCCTTGGCGGTCAGGGTTTGGCTGCTGCCATCCGCCTTGGTCACCAACACCTCACCCGCTTTCACAATCCGCCCTGTTCCCTGAAAGCCCGTCACGCCATTTTTCTTGAACAAAAAGGCGATGCCGCCTGTCAATTCCTGCACCACCTTGTCTTTACGCGCCAGCATTTTTGATAGATCCAGGCTAACCTTGCCCACCATGATGCCCTGATTGGCCAGTTCATGCTTGGCCTTATGATACTCATGGCTGGAATGCAGCATGGCTTTGGATGGGATGCAGCCAACGTTCAGGCATGTTCCGCCCCAGGTGGCTCTGCTGTCTACACAGGCAACCTTTAGCCCCAGCTGCGCCGCCCGAATCGCGCAGGGATAGCCGCCAGGCCCCCCACCAATTACAACAACATCAAAGGCTTGTGTTTCAGCGGTCATGGCGTCGATCTCGTCCCAAAAGTTACAGCATTAACAACAGGCTTTGGGGGTCTTCCAAGAACTCCTTAACCCGCACCAAAAAGCTGACCGCCTCCCGCCCATCAATCACCCGATGGTCATAGGATAGCGCCACATACATCATCGGGCGCGCCACCACCTGATCGTTCACCACCATGGCGCGATCCATGATTTTGTGCATGCCCAAAATGGCCGACTTGGGCGGGTTGATAATCGGCGTCGACATGAGGGATCCGTATAGGCCGCCATTGGTGATGGTAAAGGTGCCGCCGCTAAGCTCATCAACGCTAAGATTGCCATCGCGGGCACGCATGCCAAAGTCGGTAATCCGCCGCTCAATCTCGGCAAAGTTTAACGCATCACAATCGCGCACCACCGGCACCACCAAGCCCTGACCGCCACCAACCGCGATACCGATATCATAATAGTTTTTGTAGATGATTTCATCGCCGCTGATTTCCGCATTGACGGAGGGGAATTCGCGCAACGCCTCAACACAGGCCTTTACAAAAAACGACATAAAGCCTAGGCGAACGCCGAAACGCTTTTCAAAACTGTCCTTATATTTGGCGCGGGCAGCCATCACCGCGCCCATATCCACCTCATTAAAGGTGGTCAGCATGGCGGCGGTGTTTTGCGCCATTTTCAACCGCTCAGCAATCTTTTGGCGCAGCTTGGTCATCTTGACCCGCTCCTCCCGCGGGCGACCATCGCTGGTCACGCCAGCCAGGATTGGCCTTGGGGCAGGGGCGGGGGCTTGTACAGGGGTGCCCGCAGAGATTGGGGCGGGGGCGTTAACCGCCTGCAACACATCGCCCTTGGTTACCCGACCATCCTTACCCGTTCCCGCTAAGCCAGCGGTATCAATACCCTGTTCGCTGGCCAATTTGGCGGCGGATGGCATAGCAACCACACCGCCCGCAGCAGGGGCAGGTGCAGCCGCAGAAGCTGGAGCAGGGGTGGTGGCAGGGGAGGCATTAGCGCTGGCAGAGGCCGTGGCGGCGGGATCAATCGCGCCGATGACTTGGCCGACCGCGACGGTGGAACCTTCGGGCATGGTGATGCTGGTTAACACGCCGCTGGCGGTTGCATTAACCTCCATCGTGATTTTATCGGTTTCCAGCTCAACAATGACTTCGTCGGCAACCACCGCTTCGCCAACCGCTTTTTTCCATTTGGCGATGGTGGCTTCGGTTACGGATTCCCCCAGGGTGGGGACTTTGATGTCAACAGCGGTGGCGGCCATGATATTTACCTTAGGTGCAGGGAACACAGAAAAACTAACAATCTTATAGCCGCCCTGGGCACAAAAAGAAAGCCATCAGCGCGGCAAAGTTTTTTTGCCTACCAAAACAAAAAGCGGCCTAGTTCGCGTTATCGGGCAAAAATCCACCTGCCTGCATCTGCCACAGCTGGGCAAAGCGGCCATTGCGCGCCAACAGTTCTGACAGCGATCCATCCTCAATCACTTGGCCATGTTCCAACACGATTAACCGATCCAGGTTGGTCAGGGTGGCCAATCGGTGCGCGACCACAATGGTGGTGCGGCCAGCCATCGCATGGTTCAACGCGGTTTGAATCAGCCGTTCGGTAACAGAATCCAGGGCGGAGGTTGCCTCATCCAGCAGCAGGATCGGCGCGTTTTTCAGAATGGCGCGGGCAATCGCAATCCGTTGCCGCTGCCCCCCCGACAGCTTAATGCCGCGTTCACCCACTAGGGTTTCATAGCCAGCGGGCAGCTGCATAATAAAATCATGCGCCTCAGCCGCCTTGGCCGCCGCCACAATCTCCTCCATGCTGGCATCGGGGCGGCCATAGCCAATGTTTTCGGCCAGGCTGCGGTGAAACAGGCTGGTATCCTGGGGGATCACCGCAATCTGGGCGCGCAGGCTGTCTTGGGTAACGGTGGCGATATTCTGGCCATCTATCCGAATTTGGCCACTGTTTAGGTCATAGTTGCGCAGCAGCAGTTGGCATAGCGTCGTCTTACCCGCCCCCGAAAACCCCACCAGGCCGACTTTTTGCCCGGCGGGAATGGTTAGGGATAGGGAATTGAAAACATCCCGCCCACTTTTGTAGGAAAAACACAGCTGATCGAAAACAATTTCCCCCTTTGGTGCCACAATCGGTTGCGCGCCAGGCGCATCGGTCAGCTCAATCGGGCGGGTAATTTTGGATGCGTAATTGTTGATTTTTAAGAAACAGTTTATCAGCTCCTGTGTAATCTAGGTGAATGATAGATGGATTGGCCCCAGGATGTATGATGAAATTTATTTTTATG
>CAISOG010000159.1 GCA_903887035.1 uncultured Holosporaceae bacterium
ATGGCGAATAACAGGCGTTAGGCGGTGGGGGATGACATCGATGCGCTTACACCCGCACCACGCCCTGCCCCAGCCATATTGGGAGCCGATATTGCCAAGGATTCTTGAAACGTGGCCGAAGAGCTGGCGGATGCTTCGCCCTCAGGAAAGCTGGCACCCCACATTTTTTCCAGCTGATAGAATTCGCGGATTTCTGGCCGAAACAGGTGAACGATCACGTCGCCAATATCCAACACCACCCAATCGGCGTTGGGCATCCCCTCAACCCCGCTGTTCAGGCGAAAGGTGGCCTTAAGCGATTCGACCAGGCGGCTGCACAGGGCGCCTACCTGCCGCTGCGACTGCCCAGTGGCAATGACCATATAGTCGGCCATCGTGCTTTTGTCCGCCAAATTGATGACCACTGGCGCTTCCGCCTTACCATCTTCTAACACGGTTAACACATGCTGCACAACGCTGTCGGCGGCTGGCGGGGTTGGTTCAGATGGGGTTAGGCGAACGGTTTTGGCAACATGCATGGGGGGAGAACTCCTTAACAACTAATAAGTGGAGAGGGGGATGGGGAAGAAACGGTTTGGCCTTGCGAAAGGGTCTGACGCTGGGGCTGTCGGCTAAGGGGGTGGCCGTTGATGCAACCCAAAAACCTATTGTCCCAATGACCATGAACGCTATGTTTAGCAACGCTATTTTTAGCAACAATGATCATGCGACCTCGTGCCAAGAACGGCCAGCCAATCGACGCCGGATTGCTGAAGCGGAGATATGGTACCAACTTTCAGAGACAAAAGTCCATGCGGGCAAGACCCGACGATGTCGGATCGCTGATGGGGTAACAAGACGGTTGCGACGGTAACGATGGCCGACCCTACTAAGTTTAACAGATGCATTGTAGCACGGCCGCCCAAACACCGCAAGCGGCACCTGACGCATCAGGTTTTGATAGCGGCGCCAGCGGTGCAACTGGCCAAAATTGTCACTGCCCATCAGAAAAACCCACCGAATGCGGGGAAAGCGCTTTTTAAGGCGTCGCACGGTATCAAAGCTGTAAGCGCTTTGCCACTGCTGCTCAAGATCGCTGACCGTAATTGGCAGGCCGCGGGTAATCTTTTGACATGCGCTGTGCCTGGCCACAAAGGGTGCCATCCCCGCCGGGCTTTTCAGCGGATTTTGTGGCGAAACCATCCAAACAATCCGATTCAACCGCAACTTTTTGCGCGCCAGCAGGCTTATTGCCACATGGCCGTGGTGCGGGGGGTTGAACGAGCCGCCCAACAGACCGACGCTGATCCGCGCATAGGGAGAAAGCCGCATAAAGACCCTGTGGTGAGGAACTGTTAAGAATTGACAGGGTATTATAGCGGATAAGTCGCCAAAACTGCACGAAGTTCTTATCATCTTGGCTTGGGTGGATAGGGGATGCTAAGGATGGTCAAAGGCTGCTGGCGGTGGGGCAAAGCTTTTTCGGCTTATCCCTTTCAATTTTAACCCATTCGTGATTATCATCGTTATCCCATCCTTAATTGAATGCACTCAGCCATGACCGATGTTTGCCTGCGTTTGGCGTTTATGCCAGTTGCCGATATTAACCACAAACCCTTGTATTATGAGGGGTTGGCGCGGGTTGAGTATCAACAGCGCTTTTTGGTTCCAATCCAATTTCTGCCCAGTTTGCAGGATAATCAGCTGATGGCCGCCTTTGATGGCCATATCTTGGCTCTGGCGGTTGAGTGGTTAAAGGCCAACCCCACGCTAAATCTGGCGCTCAATATCATGCCCGAAACAATTGGTGATGCCGATTGGCTAGCCACCTTTGACCAGTTGGTTACGCCAGACTTGCGGCCGCGCCTGATTTTAGAGCTCAGCGATGTTTTGTTGGTCAGTCAATGGTTGCCTCATGCCAACAGCCTAGCCCTATTGCGCGCCAGCGGTGTTCGGCTGGCGTTTGATAACCTGAATTTCCGTGATGATGAGCTGGCGGCGGATGTTGATCGCATATTGGCGCAATTGTTTGGGGTCGGTGTTGATTTTGCCAAATTGGATCAGGTATTTGTTGATCGGCTGTGTCAATCAACTTACAACAGCGGCACCTTTAACGCCTTTAACCTGATTCGCCAATATGCCGAAGATAACCAGGTTGGTTTGGTGGCGGGCGGCATAGAGTATACGTCGCAAATTGATTTCCTTGACGCCTTGGGCGTGAATCATTTGCAGGGCTTTTTGATTGGCAAGCCAGAGTTGAGGTTGGACAATCAATCAGGGGAATCGCCGTTCCGCC
Source organism: uncultured Holosporaceae bacterium (assembly GCA_903887035.1). GTDB lineage: Bacteria > Pseudomonadota > Alphaproteobacteria > CAISOG01 > CAISOG01 > CAISOG01. Next base: position 2,276 of record CAISOG010000159.1, read on the forward strand.
TGTTAAATGATGGTGTTGGCCAAGTGATTGCCGAAAAGGCTGAGGCGTTGGCGGCGGCGGCGGTCAAGAAAAAATAACCTAAGATGAAAAGTCCGCTGGATGATTCCACCCCCCGACCATGGCAAAACCCACAGCGATCCTGGCGGTGGTGCCAGTTCGTCTGGCCACGACGATGCCAGGGCGACGGCCGATGCTGGCGAGAAATTGTTGGGCTGGTGGCAACAACGGATTCACCAATGGCTTACCGATCCCCAAACCCTGGCACAGGCCAGTCAGCAATGGTTGCGTTGGCAGGAATGGTTGGCAAGCCAGGGTATGACGGCTTCCACGGGGGCGGCCTCCCCTTTTGCGGGCGCCCCGCCATCACCTGCTCCATCACCCACCAATCCGGCGGATCAGTCCGATGACCATGATGCCCTACAACGGCTGGCCAATCGACTTGATCAGCTTGAAAAGCGCCTGGCCGATTTGGAACAGCAGCAGCAGCGGGGAGGGGGCTTCACCCCCGCTTAGCCTGCCCCCGCCGATTAGCGCCCAGCTGTTGCAACAGCTGCAGCGTCAATCGCTGGATCAGATGCAGGAAATCGCCCAAGGCTATCAACGCTATCAACACTATCGCCAGGCCGCGCAACCAAGAGTGCGAGAGCAAGGCGCGCCATCAAACACCAACAATGCTGTGGCTTCCCGCCTGTCAAAGCTGTTGTGGCATAGCCATGATATGCGGCTGTTGGCGCCTGCGGATCAGTCGGTGCAGGCGAAGGGGAATCGCCCTGCCGTGCTGCTCATCCCCTCCCTCGTCAATCGGGCGGGCATTTTTGATCTGCAAAGCGACGCGGTGGAGGATAGCACGGGGGATCCTGGCGGCAAAAGTTTTGTCGCCTTTTTGCAACGGGCGGGGGTGATCCCCTTGCTGCTGGATTGGGGGGTGCCACAGCCTGCCCAAGCGGATTGGGGGTTGGATGCCTATGTGCAGCAGGGGTTGTTGCCCGCGCTGGCGGCGGCGGGGCAATGGTTGGGCAGGCCACCCGCGCTGCTGGGCTATTGCATGGGCGGCAATTTGGCTTTGGCGGCGGCGCAGTTGGCACCATCGCTGCTAAGCCGACTGATTCTGTTGGCCACCCCCTGGAATTTCCACAGCGGTGATGGCCTAAGGTATGGGCAGCAGGTGCAGGCGATTTGGCCATGGCTGGAGGATCAATTGGCATGCCATAATCAGTTGCCCACCGCCGCCCTGCAAATCATGCTGCTGGCACGGGATCCCATGGCGGTGATGGATAAATTTCGCCGTGCTGGCCAGCTGGATGGGCAAGCCTGGCAAGATTTTGTGGCGGTGGAGGATTGGTTGAACGATGGCGTGCCCCTAACGGCGCCGGTTGCCCGCGAAACCCTGCGCGGGTGGTTTGTGGACAATCAGACGCAGCGTGGGCAGTGGACAATCGCGGGGCAGCCGATTGTTGCAGGGCATCTGACCCACCCTTTGTTGCTGGTGGTGGCGGCGCGTGATAAGCTGGTGCCCCCTGCCAGCGCCCTAAGCCTGGCCAATGATCAGCGCAACGCCAAAATTCTGATGGCCAACACTGGCCATTTGGGCTTAATGGCCAGCCGCCAGGTCATTCCGCAGGTCTGGCAACCGATTGTCGATTGGCTTTAGGGGGGGGCAACCTGTCATAAAGATGATTGCCACAAAAGCTTGAGCCTTAGGCATCGCCATGGTAGATAGGCATAGATCCTTTTTGTCTCCCCCGTTCCCCCTTTTTTCAGGAGCCCGTTCCATGTCCAATTCTGCCTCTGCCGCCAATTCCGTTGTGATTGTTGCCGCCCGCCGCACCCCCATCGGCACCTTTAGTGGCAGTTTTGCCAATCTGTCCGCGGCCGAACTGGGCACCCAATTGCTGACCCATTTGTTGACCGATGCGGGCGTAACGGCGGCTGAGGTGGATGAGGTGGTGTTGGGGCAAGTGCTGACCGCTGGGGTTGGCCAAAACCCCGCCCGTCAAACCGCGGTTAAGGCGGGGATTCCCCATGACAAAACCGCCATCACGATTAACCAGGTTTGCGGATCGGGTCTGCGCGCGGTGGCGCAAGGGATGCAGGCGATTTTGGCTGGCGATGCGGGCGTGGTGGTTGCCGGTGGGCAGGAAAGCATGAGCCTGGCGCCGCATGCCGCCTATTTACGCTCTGGTCAGAAAATGGGCGATCTGAACTTTGTCGATACCATGATTAAGGATGGGCTGTGGGAGGCGTTTAACAATTATCACATGGGCATTACCGCCGAAAATGTTGCCAAGGCCTATCAAATCAGCCGCGAAACCCAGGATAACTTTGCTCTCGCTAGCCAGCAAAAGGCTGAGGCTGCCCAAAAGGCGGGCAAATTTGCCGATGAAATCGTGCCGATTACCGTTAAGGTGAAAAAAGAGGATGTGGTGGTGGCCAATGATGAATACCCGCGCCATGGCACCACGATTGAGGCGCTGGCCAAGCTGCGCCCCGCCTTTAGCAATGATGGTACGGTGACGGCGGGTAACGCCAGCGGCCTGAACGACGGCGCGGCGATGGTGGTACTGATGACGGAGGTTGAGGCGGTACGGCGCAACCTACAACCGCTGGCACGCATTGCGGGCTGGGCAACCCGCGGGGTTGACCCGACCCTGATGGGCACGGGGCCTATCCCCTCCAGCCGGGCGGCGTTGGCGCGTGCTGGTTGGAACATTGATGACCTCGATCTGATTGAGGCCAATGAGGCCTTTGCGGCGCAGGCTGTTGCGGTGAATCAGGAAATGGGATGGGACACCACTAAGGTCAATGTCAACGGCGGCGCCATCGCCCTGGGGCATCCGATTGGTGCCAGCGGCGCCCGCGTGCTGGTCACCCTGCTGCACGAAATGCGTCGTCGCCAGGCCAAAAAAGGCCTGACCACGCTGTGCATTGGCGGCGGTATGGGCATCGCGATGTGCGTTGAGGGCTATTAGATCGTTTGATCTGCAGCGGGCTACATTGGGCTACAGTGGGTTGCCACGTCGCCAATCGCTGGCTGGCATGGGGTTTTTGCCCGCGGGTTGCACCGTTGTCAGCCGTAGGGCGGTTGGCATGCCATCCGCATCCGCGCCGCAGGTCAGGCTAAGGCCATCCGCCAGCCATTGCCCCGCATCGGCGGGGGGGCTATCCACCACCGATACCGCCTCAGCGGCCAGAATTTTCAGCAGTTTCCCGTCTGGCAGCAGCAGGCCGACCCCTGGGCGGGGCGCCATTGCCCGCACCTGCCGCGCCAACACGGCCGCTGGCTGATGCCAATCCAACTGCTGATCGGCCTTGGTCAGTTTGGCGGCATAGCATGCCCCCTGCTCCGGTTGCGGCGTCGCCACCAAGCTGCCCGCCAACCAGGCGGCCAGATTATCGGTCAGCAGGCTGGCGGCGGCGGCGGCCAATTTGTCATGCAAACTGCCCCCCGTATCGCTGTCGCTAATAGCCACGCTGCGGGTTGCCAACATCGCCCCGGTATCCAGCCCCGCATCCATCTGCATCAGGGTGATGCCCGTTTCACGGTCGCCCGCCATCAGGGCGCGGTGGATAGGCGCCGCCCCCCGCCACCGTGGCAGCAGGCTGGCATGCAGGTTGACGCAGCCATGGTGGGGCGCCTGCAAAATCGCGGGGGGCAGCAACAGGCCATAGGCCGCCACAATCGCCCCATCAAGATTCAGGGCGCGCCAGGAATCCTGCTCCGTAGCGCTTTTCAGGCTGACGGGGGTGTGTACCGTTAACCCTTGTGCCTCTGCCCAGGCATGGACGGGGCAGGGTTGCAACCGTTGCCCCCGCCCCGCAGGCCTTGGCGGTTGGCTGTAAACCGCAACAGGCGGATGACCAGCGGCCACCAGCGCTTGCAACGCTGTCAGGGCAAAGGCGGGGGTTCCCATAAAGGCAAGGAGGGGTTTCGTCATCGTTGACTTGTAAAGAGAAATTCAGGGTACAGCAGATGATAAAAGACTTCCGATATCAACCGTTCTGTCCAAATTTCTAAAAGCATCTTAATAGCCCCCCGTTGGACAGCTGGGATTTTTATCGGGGCAGCTGGCGGCGCAGCTGGTTTGATAGCTGGCATTGTCGGGATTGTTCCAAAAGGGATCATCCATATTGTCCAATTTGCCCCAATACAAATCGGCCAGGCATTGCCCCGTGCAGCGATCCTTAAACGGCATGCTGCTGAAAGCATTGTTGGTAAAATTGCTTTCGGTTTTCATCCGTTGGATGGTTGGGTTGGCGGCGGGGTTGGCGCAGTATTGCAAGGCTTGGGTCACCGCAGGCTGATCGGGGTTGTTTTGTTCATTCAACATAAAGCGGGAAAAGGCCAGCGCTCCCTTATCGGACAGTCTGGGGCTTTTCAGCTCATCGTTACAGGCCTGACGGTATTCTTTGTAGGGATCGCCGCGATCGGTTCCGCACATAACCTTGTAATAGGCTTCCTGGTCGGGAACCGATTCCATCACCTTGTTCAGCCGACTTTCGCGACATCGCAGGCCAACAAAGCTGTACAAATTGTCTTTTTTCAATTCGGGCATGGTGGCCACCGCATTATCCCAACAATCGGGCAGCATTTTGGGC
>CAISOG010000160.1 GCA_903887035.1 uncultured Holosporaceae bacterium
AAACGGAGCGGCCAGGCGCGCCATAGCGCAGCGACGGCGGGAGTGTACACGGAAGTACATGAGCACCGTATCACAGAGGTCAAAGCATTTGCAGCACTGTAGATTTTTAAAGTGGAATGACTATAGCAGGCTACACCCGCATCGGCATCAGAACGTACAGCGTGTTGATGTTGGCGGGGTCGCGCACGATGGTCGGGCTGGCGCCATCGGCCAACACAAACTCCGCCCCGTCGCCCTCAATCTGCTGGGTAATATCCAACAAATAGCGGAAGTTAAAGCCGATTTCGATTGGGTCAGAGCCATAGGAAACCTCCATCTCCTCCTGCGCGTTGCCCTGTTCGGGGCTGGACGCGGTCAGGGTCAAGCTGTCGGTTTTCAGGATCAGCTTCACCGCGCGGGTCTTTTCGGAGGAAATGGTCGCCACGCGATCCACCGCCTCCGTAAAGGCGCGGGTTGGAACCATCAGCACCTTATTGTTGTTAATCGGCACCACCCTCTCATAGTCGGGAAAGCTGCCGTCAATCAGCTTGCTGGTCATTTTGACCTTATCAAAGCGAAACTGCACCTTATTGCTGGACAGTTGCACGCTGACATCGGCGGTGGAGTCGGCCAACAGCTTACGCAGCTCATTCACCGTTTTCTTCGGAATAATGATGCCAGGAATCGATTCCGCCCCAATCGGCACGGTAATTTCGCAACGCGCCAGGCGGTGCCCATCGGTCGCCACCGCCCGCATCATCGACACCTTATCCTCCTCAGCGGGGGTAACGTGCATGTAAATGCCATTCAGGTAATAGCGGGTATCATCGTTGGAAATGGCAAAGCGCGTCCGATCCACCATGAAGCGCAAATCGGTGGCGCTTAAACTGAATCGGTGGGGCAAATCGCCCGCCGACAGGGTCGGAAAATCCTCAGCGGTCAGGGTCGCCAGGGTAAAGCGCGAACGCCCCGCCTTAACAATCAACTTCGATGGGTCGGCGCTGTTGTCCAACTGCACGCTGGTAGCATTTTCCATCTTGCGGACAATATCATGGAACAGATGGGCGGAAACGGTGGTCGCCCCCCCCTCCTGCACATCGGCCGACACCTCCTCATCAATTTCCAATTCCAGGTCGGTGGCCACCACCTTAAGGATATTGTCGGACGCCCGCAGCATGACATTGGCCAGCACGGGCAGGGTGTTGCGGCGTTCCACCACGCTTTGCATGTGGCTTAGAACGTCCAGCAGTTCTTTACGGGGAATGGTCAATTTCATGGGGGCAATCCTTACTTTCAAGCTATGCTGGCGTACTATAGCGCGCCCCGCCCGCCTTCACAAGCCCACCAACAGCCTGAACCATCCCTATTATTTTGCCATCACGGCATCGCAAAGATTTTTGCTAGCCTCCCACAAACAGTCGAAAAGCCAATTAACCAGCAATAGGGGCTTGAGCTTGCCAACGGCTTTGGCTAAAGTGCAAGGCTGGTTTGCGGCGGCGTAGCTCAGTGGTAGAGCAGTGGACTCATAAGCCATTGGTCATAGGTTCAAATCCTATCGCCGCCACCATTCTGCGGAATTTTTTTACGCAGGGGGCTCCCCGCCCCGTGGCTATAATTCTTCAGCGTTCACCGGCACAAAAGCTATAGCAGCATCAGTATCGCCATCGCCATCACCATCACGTCTCACATCTATCTGAACTTGGACATGGGTGGGGGTAGGCGTATTTCCCCCTCCAATTTTTAGAGGTGGGGTCAGGGTAAAAAAAGACAGACGTGGGCGGGAGGAGAAAAAGACAGGGGCGGGGTCACAAATGGCTGAAAAACGGCTTCACTGTATCCACGTCACCGTGTCATCCTAGCCCTTGTGGCTAGGATCTCTAATCCTAACCGTCTTAAAGGCGGCAACAGCCTATGGAGATCCTACCCATAAAGGGTAGGATGACAGCAGTGAAGCGATAGATAAAGAGACAAACGAACGACGACATTAGTTAGGTTTGATACTCGCACAGTACCATGCGGGACACACGATGCCGAAGCCACTTGTACCAAATGGGACATCACAAGCGAGACAGACGGGAGTTACCCCATTGGGTGCGGACTTACACTCATACTTGTTCTG
>CAISOG010000161.1 GCA_903887035.1 uncultured Holosporaceae bacterium
ACCATGGCATTGCCGACCGTAAAAAGATGATAGCGGGTAGGATAGCTGGCCATCAGGGATAACGTCATGATAAGTTCTCTAAGGTTTACTGGATTCTTTGCCCGCCATCATGGGAGAAGGTTGGGCATATGGTCAAGCCCAACAAACAGGCCTAAGGTTAGAAATAAGGGTTGGACAAATTGAAAGAATGACAAAGCACGAACCGCCATGGCATGCAACCCTGCACCAGCTGCCCCCGCTGGTCGATGGGGGCGTGTTGGCGGCGATGCAGGGGTGGTTGACCCAGTTGCAGGATGGGGATCGCCGATCCACCCTGACCGTGCGCAACTACGCCATTGATCTGGCCGATTTTGGCCGCTTCATGGGCAATCATGCTGGCCAAGGCCTAACCCTGACCGCACTGGCCGCCTTAGGGCTCAGCGATTGGCGCAGCTGGCTGGCGGCAATGGCGCAGCATCGTCCCGCCGCCGCCTCCCGCAATCGGGCGCTGGCCGCCCTGCGGCAATGGGTGGGATGGTTGGCGCGACAACAAATCTTGCCCGCCGATGCGCCGGTGTTGCGGGTGGTGCAGCAGGTGCGGAACCTGAAACAGCCTGCCCACCTGCCCAAAGCCCTTGAGGTTGAGGCGATGAAACGCTTGCTGACGCTGGCAGCCAGTGATATGGCTGGGCAACAGCCGTGGCAGGCTAAGCGCCGCTGCGCCATGCTGCTGCTGCTCTACGGCGCGGGTCTGCGCATCAGTGAGGCGTTGGCGATTACCCTGGCAACCTGGCGGCAGGCCAGTGGCGGCATGATCACCATCACGGGTAAGGGCGATAAGCAGCGGTTGGTGCCGCTGTTGCCGATTGTGCAGCAGGCGGTGGAGGCCTATTTGGCCAGCGATCCGCGACCCCGCGGCGGCCATGACCTAATCTTTCTGGGCGAACGGGGCGGGGGCTGGGCGCCCGCGCGGGTGCAGGCGGAATTGGCACAGCTGCGCCGCGCCCTCAACCTGCCCGACTATGTGACCCCGCACGCCCTGCGCCACAGCTTTGCCACCGATTTGTTGGCGGGGGGCAGCGACCTGCGCGCGATTCAGGAATTGTTGGGGCACAGCAGCCTAACCACCACCGAACGCTATACCAAGGTGGACGCCGCCAGCCTGCATCAGCTTATCCGCACCACCCACCCGCGCTGGTAGGGGTGTGGCAAATGCTTCCACACCATTCGCCACCAAAAGTCTTGACATAGCGTGACAATATGGTAACGCTCCCTGTTCCCCAACAAACCAGAATTGATTGGTGATGATGGCTGCCAAACTAAAAATTTCCCCGCAAAACAACGACCAAGAAGATAACCAGGACATGATTGGCCTGGACGCTTCCAAAAACGCTGTCCGAAAGCTGCTGCAACTGGGTAAGGAGCGCGGCTATCTAAGCGTTAACGAAATCAATAAGGTGCTGACCGCCAGCAAGCTGTCGTCGGAACAAATTGATGAGGCGATGGCGCTGATGGCCGATATGGGCATCACGATTACCGAGGATGAAGAAGGCGAAGAAGGGGATGAGGAGGGCACCACCTCCACCGCTGTGGTCACGGGGGAGGCTGATGGTGAGCTAAGCGTTGAGGCGCAAGAATCCGACGCCCCCGAAGCGGATGCCAGCGGCCGCCGTGATGATACGGTGCGGATGTACCTGCGCGAAATGGGGCGTGCCAACCTGTTAAGCCGTGAGGGCGAAATCATTTTGGCCAAGCGGATTGAGGCTGGCCGTGAAATGCAATTCAGCGGCCTGTGCGAAAGCCCATTGACCATGTCGGCGATTGTGCAATGGCGCGATTTGTTGGTGGACGGCACGGTTTTGCTGCGCGACATCATCGATCTTGAGGCCACCTATGGCAAAGATATGGATGAAAATGCCGCTGAGGAGCCTGCTGGCGATGTTGAGGTCGAATCGGTGGAGGAACCGGAACTGACTGAGGAAGACGGCGAGCTGGATGATGAGGCGGCCATTTCCCTGGCCGCAATGGAAATGGAGCTGAAGCCCAGGGTGCTGGAAATCCTGGATCAAATTGCCGATGTGTACGCCAAATTGCGTGCCCAGCAAACCGCCCGGATTGAGCTGTTGCAGCGGGGCAAGGAACCCAGCGATGCCGATGAAAAGGCCTATCACAGCCTGCAACATGAGCTGGTGGAGGTGTTAAAAACCATCAAACTGAACCCCAGCCGTATTGAGCAGCTGATGGATCAGCTGTACGGCTATAACCGCGCCCTGATGAAGCTGGAGGGCAGCTTGCTGCGCCATGCCGAGGACAGCGGGGTTAAGCGGGCGGTGTTCCTTAGCCGTTATCAGCAGGCCGCGCAGGATCACAACTGGCTGTATGATGCGGGCGGCGACCCCAAATGGCAAAAGTTCCTGGACAAAAATGCTAAGGATATTGCCGAGATTCAGCAGCAGGTGGATGCGATTGCCCAGAAATGCGGCCTGCCCATTACCGAATTTAAGCGGGTGGTGCACACCGTGCAGCGCGGTGAGCGTGAGGCCAGCCGCGCCAAGAAAGAAATGATTGAGGCCAACCTGCGCCTGGTTATCTCGATTGCCAAGAAATACACCAACCGCGGTCTGCAATTTTTGGATTTGATTCAAGAGGGGAATATTGGCCTGATGAAAGCGGTGGATAAGTTCGAATACCGCCGCGGCTATAAATTTTCGACCTACGCGACCTGGTGGATTCGCCAGGCGATTACCCGTTCGATTGCGGATCAGGCGCGCACCATCCGCATCCCCGTCCATATGATTGAAACGATTAACAAAATCGTTCGTACCAGCCGCCAAATGATGCACGAAATGGGGCGCGAACCCACGCCTGAGGAGCTGGCGGAGCGGTTGATGATGCCGTTGGAAAAAGTCCGTAAGGTGCTGAAAATCGCCAAAGAGCCAATCAGCCTGGAAACCCCCGTCGGGGATGAGGAGGATAGCCAGCTGGGCGACTTTATTGAGGATAAGGGGGCGTTGCAGCCTCAGGATGCCAGCATCCTATCCAACCTGCGTGAGACCACCACCAAAATTCTGGCCAGCCTGACCCCGCGGGAGGAGCGGGTGTTGCGGATGCGCTTTGGCATTGGCATGAACATGGATCACACGTTGGAGGAGGTGGGGCAGCAGTTTTCCGTCACCCGCGAACGGATCCGCCAGATTGAGGCCAAGGCTCTACGCAAGCTGAAACACCCCAGCCGCAGCCGCCTGCTCCGTAGCTTTTTGGATACTTAGGCGTTTCGATGCAATGATTGGTTGCAATCTTTTAGCTCAATAGTGACAGTCAGAACCTGCTAAGGAGTTTGAAGTGATTATCGAAATTTCAGGAAAATGTAAGAATTGCGGATCAGATTATAAAATTTTAGTGGATCATGGAAAAAGCAAAGATCCCTGTCAATATTGTGGTGAACAACCATTTGATTGTAAAATAATTGAAGGAATAATTTATATTGTTTCTAACCCCAATCAAACTGGTGTAAAAATTGGCTACACCAATAAACCTATACATGAGCGCCTCAAAGGACTAAATTCTACGGGCGTTCCAGGAGAATTTGGTATTATTGCTATATTTCCATCTGCAAAAGCTAAGGTTTAAGAAAAGAAAGTCCATAAAAAACTTAGGGGCTGACACCTAATAAAGTTCCTTGAGCAGTTTTTTGAGGTCTTTAAGCTGCTCCTTAGGTGAACCAATATTAAAGCGCCATTCGCATTCTTTCAAGAACAAATTGAAATGCTGTTGGGGGATGCCGTTGAA
>CAISOG010000162.1 GCA_903887035.1 uncultured Holosporaceae bacterium
CCAATGCTTCAGCGACTTTGGCAATCGAAAGATAGGGTTTATTGAGCAGATAGGCATGGATTTTCAGCGCGGTTTTTGATGCCTTGCCAATCTGGTCGATACGCGCATGATCCCGCTCCAGCAGGTCGATGATCTTTTTGGCATCATCGGCAGCTTGGGTGGCCATTGCCGTCACGCCATCCAGAAAAAAGTCGCACCATCGTTCCCAATCGCCCTTCAGCCGCACATCCTGCAGCAGGTCATAGTAAAGCTGGCGATGCTCCTTAAAATGCAGGCTTAGGTATAGGATTGGATGCATCAGCACCTCATCAGCACAAAGCAACAGGGTAATCAGCAACCGCCCCAAACGGCCATTGCCGTCAAGAAAGGGGTGGATGGTTTCAAACTGAACATGGATTAGTGCGACCTTAATTAAAATTGGCAGTTTGTGATCATCATCATGGATGAATTTTTCCAGATCGCTCATCAACCCTGCGACCAACTCTGGTGGCGGCGGGACATAGAGCGCCTTGCCAGGGCGAATACCGCCAATCCAATTTTGTGAACGGCGAAAAGCGCCTGGGTCTTTGTTGGCACCACGCCCACCGCGCAGCAAAATTTTGTGCATTTCACGAATCAGGCGGGCGGAAAGCGGAAAACCTTTGTGCATCCGATCCAACCCATGATTTAGGGCGGCGATGTAATTGCACACCTCCTCCACATCATCCAAGGGAACCAATGGATTTTCGGCATTTTCAAACAGCAAAAGGTCAGACAGCGACGATTGCGTCCCCTCAATCTGCGAGGATACCAACGCCTCCTTACGCACATACATGTAAAGAAACAGGCTAATGTCGGGCAAAAGCTTAGCCAGCGCATCAAGCGCGCCTAGGGCTTTCATGGCCTGATCCAGGGGTTTATACAGCCGATCCATGTCAATAGCTGGCTTTGGGGGTAGGGGTGCGGGAACGTAGGAACGATAGGACTCACCCGCTGTGTTACAGGCAATATAGGTTCCCAATCGTGTGTTGATAACCGTTTTTGTCATAATGTCCGTCCCCTCCGCCCCCCAATTGGATGCCACCATCCCTGAATATAGGAAAGCTTTATTAAGGTTTAGCTGACAATCCCTAAATAAGAAAGCCGTTCCAAAAGGCGACTTAATGGCCTAAGAATAAGCACAAGCAGGATTAGGGCAGGCGACTTAATGGCTTATAACCATCGTCAAAGCAGGCGCATTTTGGACGCGCGCATTCCATCAGCGATCGGGGCAACAGCCTAGCGGAACAGTCAGGCCAGATAATCAGGCTAGCCCGCCCTAAGCGGCGGATTCGTCAGCTTTTTCTTCGGTGGCGGCCTCGGCCGTTTCCTCAGCAGCTGCAGGTTCAGCAGCTGCTTCAGCTTCTGGGGCAGGCTCAGCCGGTGCAGCGGCGGCAGCGGCAGCCTCCTCAGCGGCCTTTTTCTTGGCTTCTTCGGCCGCTTCGGCAGCAGCCTTGGCCGCAGCCTCAGCCTTAGCGATGGCATCAGCAGCCGCCTTTAACCGCTCCTGCGCTTTTTTCTTAGGGGCGCTGCGAATGGGGGTTTCGGTCTGCGGAATCGCCGCAATCAGATTGGCATTGGCCAAAAAGCGTGCGACGCGGTCGGTTGGCAAGGCACCAACGCTTAACCAATGTTGTGCCCGTTCGGTCACCAACACGACGCGGTCGGCGTGCCCCTGCGGCAACATGGGGTTGTAGGAGCCTACCCGCTCCACAAAGCGACCATCGCGCGGGCTGGTAGCTTCCGCCACTACGATCTTGTAAAACGGCCGTTTTTTTGTTCCACCGCGAGCCAAACGAATCTTTAACGCCATAACAACGTGTTCCTATTAATGATTGAGGACTAGCAGCCTTAGCAAATTCCCAACCGAAGTTCAACTGTTTCGTTGGGCTTCTTGTGTTTTTTCGCAATTTTTATCGCTGGCGAAAATTCGTGAAGCCGCCTAAACTGTCATCGCCGTCCGTTTTGTTATGGTTTTTCAACATGCCCCGTCGTTCCCAACGCTTTTTTTCCACCGCTCTATGGGCGCTGTTGTGCGGCCTTTTGCTGGCCAGCCCCCTTACCCCTGGTGCTATCGCCCTGGCCGATACGCAGCCAACGCCAGCATCCAAATCCCCCGCATCCAAACAGCCAGCGGATCAGCAACGCCTTAGAATTGTCGGATCAGCAACCGTTTACCCGATGGTGACCCTGGTCGCGGAAAAATTTGGCCAGGCTGGCTATCCCACCCCAATTGTCGAAAGCCTGGGCACGGGCAGCGGTTTTAAGCTGTTCTGCTCCTCCAAAGATGCCAACAGCGGCAGTCACCCCGCCTTTGCCAACGCATCCCGCCCGATTAAGGACAGCGAGCGGCAGTTGTGTGCCGCCAATGGCCGTAAAGATCTGGTGGAGATGCCCATCGGTTTTGACGGTATCGTCCTGGCGCACAGCAAAAAAACCCAGGATCTAAGCCTAAGCGCCGCCCAGTTATTTTTGGCGCTGGCCGATAAGGTGCCCGACCAAAACGGCCAATTGGTCAGCAATTTTTACCAAAATTGGGCGCAGATTGATGCCGCCCTGCCCAACCAACCCATCGTGATTTATGGCCCCCCGCCTAGCGCGGGTACGCGCGACGCCCTGATTGAGCTGTTGACGGCTAAGGGCTGTGCCACCCTGCCCGCCTATGCCAAGCTGGCGGAATCGGTGCGCCAGGCGGCCTGTGCGGGATGGCGCCGCGATGGCCGATTTATTGAGGCGGGCGAAAATTATGACCTGATGATGCAAAAACTTAAGGCGCAACCGGGCAGCTATGGTCTGTTCGGCTATAGTTATTTTGATCAGCAGCGCGACAGCTTTCGTGCCACCAAGCTGAATGGGGTCAGCCCATCGCTGGACAGCATTGCCGATGGCACCTATCCGCTGGCACGCCGTCTTTATGTATATGCGGATGGGGCGATGTTGCGCCAATCGCCCCAGGCGGCCGCCTTTGCCAAAAGCCTGTTGGATGAATCGGCTGAGGGGGAGGATGGGTATTTAACCAGCGCTGGCCTGGTGCCGTTGCCCGCCGCCGAACGTGCCGCCACGCGCGCCAATCTTTCTGGCTATATCGCGCCAACCGCCCCATGAACGACACGTCCCCATGAATGCCGCCGCCGCCCTGACCGAATCACAGCGCCACCGCCGCCGTCGCTGGCAACGCAGGCGTGAGGGTGCCTTAACCGCGCTGTTCGCCCTGGCCGCCAGCCTGGCGGTGCTGGTCACCCTGGGCATGGTGATGACCCTGTTCAGCGGGGCAGTCGGGTTTTTGCAGCGGGTCGGGCTGGTGGATTATCTGTTCGGCTTGGTTTGGCAACCGCAAATTGGGATGCGGGCGGATCAGGGGCTGGTTGAGGGGCAATTTGGGCTGTTACCCCTGCTGGGCGGTAGCCTGCTGATTACCGTGCTGGCGCTACTGCTGGCGGTGCCAATCGGCCTGGGCGCGGCTATTTTTCTGGCGGAATATGCCACTTCAGGGCAACGCAATCGGCTTAAGCCGCTGCTGGAGCTGCTGGCGGGCATTCCCACCGTGGTTTATGGATTCTTTGCCGCCCTGGTGGTTGCCCCCTTGCTGCATTATCTTGGCGGACAGCTGGGGATTGCGGTGTCGGCGGAAAGCGCCTTGGCATGCGGGCTGGTGGTGGGGGTGATGATCATTCCCTTTGTCGCCTCGATGGCCGATGATGCGCTGTATGCGGTGCCCCAAGCCTGGCGGGATGCCGCCATTGCCCTGGGGGCGACCCATGCCGAAATGATTCGCCGCACCGTGCTGCCCGCTGCCTTTCCTGGCTTGGTCAGTGCCTGCCTGATTGGATTTTCTAAGGCGATTGGCCAAACCATGATTGTGTTGATGGCGGGATCCCTGACCGCCAACCTAACCTTTAACCCGCTGGACGGCGTGTCCAGCATGACCGCGCAGATCATCACGCTGCTTAGCGGGGATCAGGAATTTGCCAGCGCCGCAACGCTCTCTGCCTTTGCCCTGGCGCTAACCCTGCTAATCCTGGCGCTGTTAACCAACACGGTGGGGGTCAGCATGAATCAACGCTGGCGGCAACGGCATGGACAAAACTAAGGGCAATATTGAGGGAAAATTGGTGAGCCAAACGAAAGACACAGCGATGACCAAAGGCATGGCTTTATCCGCCCGCACCCATCAGCGCCGTTTGCGCCGCGCCCGCCACTTTCGCGCGCTAACCATCCTGGCTGTTGCCATGGCCTTAGCCCTATTGGGATTTTTGTTGACCAGCATTGGGGTTAAATCTTGGGAGGGGTTTAGCGAGGCGCAGGTGCGCTTAACCATTCCGCTGAACATTCCCCTGAACATTCCGTTGACCAGTCCGCTTGCCGTGCCCGCCACAGCGTCCCCTACAACGCCCTCAGCCCCCCCGACCACCACGGCTGACCAGCCTGCCTCCGCAACCGCCACCCCAGGCCAGGCGCAGGCCGATCCCTTTGCCCTGCTAAAGGCGGGATGGCAACAACGCTTTGGTGAGGCCAACAGCAGCCGTCGGTCACTGCAAACCATCTTTAGCCGCACCGCTGAGGAGCATATTGCCCAGGCGCAATCGCGGGCAGGCAATCAGCCCGCCATAACCCTGTGGTTGCCCGCCAACCAACATATCAAACGCTACCTCAATAACCCCAGTGACCCTGGCTTAGCCGATCTGCTTAGCCCCCATCAGCTGCAGTGTCTGGCCGAATTGCAGGCGGCGGGCGATTTACGCCGCAGCATGAGTGTGGATTTCTGGAACCAGCCTGATGCCCGTTCGCCTGAGGCCGCCGGCATTGCGGGCGCGTTGCTGGGATCCCTGATGACCATTTTGGTCACGCTGGCCGCCGCCCTGCCGCTGGGGCTGATGGCCGCCCTGTATTTGGAGGAGCTGGCACCCCGTCAACGCCGCCTGACCCGCGCCTGGTGGCGATTGGTTGAGGTGGTGACCATCAATTTGGCCGCCACCCCCTCCGTCGTTTTTGGCCTGTTGGGGCTAACGGTGTTTTTGCATTTGATGCATTTGCCGCGCAGTGCGCCCCTGGTCGGCGGGTTGGTGCTGGCCTTAATGGCGCTGCCCCTGATTATCATCGCCGCCCGCAACGCGATTCGCACGGTTCCTGTTGAGCAGCGGGATGCCGCCTTAGCCCTGGGCGCCTCACCGATGCAAGTCACCCTGCATCATGTCTTGCCCGCCGCCTTTCCCGGCATGATTACCGGCGCGGTGTTGGCATTGGCGCATGTGTTGGGGGAGACGGCGCCGCTGATGCTGATTGGCATGGTGGCCTTTATTGCCAGCTACCCGACCAGCTGGCTTCAGCCCGCCACCACCCTGCCGATACAAATCTATCTGTGGGCAACCAGCCCTGAACCAGCCTTTGCCAGCAAGGCGGCGGCGGGTGTGGTGGTGCTGCTGGTGCTGGTGCTATCGCTGAATGCCTTGGCGCAGACCGCCCGCCGACGGTGGAAACATCGGTGGTAGCCCGCCAACAACAGCTGCGGCAGCCGCTTGCCCTCAACCTTCATTCATGCCAACAATACCAACCATGACGCCCCCTTCCGACCCGAAATTCCTGTTGCGCAACGTCAGTGCGGCCTATGCCAGCAAGCCGGTGTTGCGCGATGTCAGCCTGTCCTTTGCCGACCGTCAGATCAGCGCGATTTTGGGCCCCTCAGGCTGTGGCAAATCGACCCTGTTGCGCTGTCTAAATCGCCTGAACGACCGCCTGCCCCAGTTTCGATTGTCGGGGCAGGTGCTGTTGGATGGCCAGGATATTTACGCCCCCGATGCCGACGTTATCGCGCTAAGGCGGCGGGTGGGCATGGTGTTTCAAAAGCCCAATCCTTTCCCCAAATCGGTGTTTGACAATGTGGCCTATGGCATCCGCCTGCACAATTTGACCAACTCTGCCAGCGCGCTTGCCGACGCGGTGGAGGCCAGTTTGACCGATGCCGCGCTGTGGGATGAGGTTAAGGATCGGCTGGATCTGCCCGCGCAGCAGCTGTCGGGGGGGCAGCAGCAGCGGTTGTGCATTGCCCGCGCCCTGGCCATCAACCCCGAAGTCATTTTGCTGGATGAACCCTGCGCCAGCCTGGATCCGCGGGCAACCGCGCGGATTGAGGAGCTGTTGGTGGCACTGGCCGCCCGCTATTGCCTGATTCTGGTTACCCACTCCCTGGCGCAGGCGGCACGGGTGGCGGCGGTTACCGCCCTGCTTGAGGAGGGAGCGGTGATTGAGGTCAACAACACCAGCGATTTTTTCACCAACCCCCAGCATCCCAAAACCCAACAATATCTCAGCGGGGGTTAGGGGGCGATGGTCAGAACACACAGGCTAAATGCCACTTGGGCTCTATGGATTGGAATGATTGCAATGGTTATCGGAATGGCGGGCACGCGCCCCGCTTTGGCCGAAGACCTGGCCAAAGATTTGGCCAAAGATTTGGATCGCTGCCACGGTCAAAGCCATTGGCTTGGCCGCCCTGTTGATGAAGCCCGCCTGCAAAAAGTCACCAAAGCCTATCGCATTTTGGGCATCAACGATGTCGCCACCCAGGATTTTAACCCCGACCGCCTGAATGTGGTGGTTGATAGCAAGGGGGTTATCGTGCGGATGTATTGCGGCTGAACCCCCGCCTTACCCCGTCACGGCCTAGGCGCGTTTTTTCATTTGGGGGCTGTTGGGCAACATAATCAGTTGCAACACGGTGGTCAGGCGGGCACGCAAATCCTTGCGATGCACCACCATATCGACCATCCCATGCTCCAACAAATACTCCGACCGCTGGAACCCTTCGGGCAGTTTTTCCCGAATCGTCTCCTCAATCACCCTGGGACCCGCAAAACAAATCAGGGCGTTCGGCTCAGCAATCGTGACATCGCCCAACATGGCAAAGCTGGCGCTGACCCCCCCCGTGGTTGGGTCGGTCAAAATAACGATAAG
>CAISOG010000163.1 GCA_903887035.1 uncultured Holosporaceae bacterium
ACAACCATCATTTGGATCCAGTACCATCGACCGATAGCCAGGATCCGCGTGTGGGTGGATTTTTTGTAAATCCTCAGTATGCACAAGTTTCAGCGCCTCCAGGGCGCCAAGCATTTTGTCGTTCTACAATTCTTGGCGAAAGCAATTCTGGTGATCATCTTCTAGACGGTAGCACTTTCACTGCCGGCGGAATTCCCTCCCAGCGCTAACCCACCAACACGCCCTGCACCAAGGCTCCCTCAAATGGCGTGGATTGGCAGCGGCTGTGAAGGCGGGCGGCTTGAATTTGCCAGCCGCGATGCAGGTCAAGCAGGCGATAGTCGGCGGGACAGCCGATTTGCAGGCGGCCACGGTTTAGCCCCAACAGTCTGGCGGGCGCATCGGTCAATTTGGCCAGCAGGGTGGGCAGCGGCAATCCATGCTGGTGATGCAGGCTAAGGCTGAGCGGTAGCACGGTTTCCAGCGCGCTTATCCCCACCGCCGCCAGGCCAAAGGGTTGCCGCTTGTCATCCAGGCTGACGGGCTGATGCGCGCTGACAATCACATCGATGGTGCCGTCGGCCAAGCCCGCCACCACCGCCAGCCGATCGCCCTCACTGGCCAGGGGCGGAAACAGTTTGGCCGCGCTGTCAAAATCGCTGCCATTGTTGCCAACATTCTTACCACTTAGCGCCAAATCGTTCAGCAGGAAATAGGGGGGGGCGGTGGCGGCGGTCACGGGCAACCCCTGTGCCTTGGCGGCGCGGACGGCCGCAACCCCACCCGCCGTGGTCACCAGCGCGGCGTGATAGCGTAGGCGCGGCACGGTTGGCAGCACGGCGGCCAGCAGGGCAAAATCACGCGCCAGGGTGACGGCCTCGGCCGCTGGCCATAGACCCGCCAGCCCCAGCCGTGTTGCCATTTCGCCCGCGATTGCCTCTGTTCCCGCTGCTAAGCTGGCCTCCAGCGGCAGGTGGTGAACGGTCAGCCCCAGCGCACCAGCCTGCATCCATGCCCGTTGCAGCAGGCCAAGGCTGGCGGCATTGGCGGATAGGTCGGCAACGCCCGCGATGTGCCCTGATGGAACTGCATCCAGCAGGCGATGCAGCTCTGCCAGCTGTTGCCCACCGCCGCCCTTGGTCAGGTTGATTAACAACGGGGTGGCAGGCGAATGGGCGTCTTGATTGGTAGGCAGGTTAAACAGGGCGGCTTGCAGGCTGGCCAAATCGTCAATCGGCTGAGCGGGGCTGGCGGCGATGGCGGCCACCGCAATACCCCCCGCTTGACGGGCGGCCAGAAAGCTGGCGGCATCCTCTGGCGGGCGGGCAACCTGCCAAGGCCAGGCCAGGGTTAGCGCATCGACCAGGCCAGGGATCAGGTGATGCCCCCGCCCATCGACTTTGGCTAAGTCGGGTTGCGCCAACAAATCGGCGGGCGCTTCGCCATGGCCTAAGGCACGGATGACGCCCTGTTCGCTAAGCACCCAGCCCAGGCCATTAAGGCCGCTGGCGGCACACAGCAGATGGGCGTTGTGGGTCAGGATTGGGTTGGGCATCATGGGGCAATCCATTCACGGCTAAGGGCGCAACGTTCCAACACCGCCATCCGAATCGCCACCCCATGTTCGACCTGCGCCAAAATGACCGATCGGGCGGGGTCATCGGCCAGCTCACTGGCGATATCGACATCGCGTAGGAATGGCCCCGGGTGCATCACGATGGCATCAGGCTTCGCAACAGCCAGGCGCTGATGGGTCAGGACGTATCCCGCGAAATAATCGGCGCGGCTGGCGATAAAGCTGCCCCCCATCCGCTCCTCCTGCATCCGCAATACCATCACCACATCAACGTCTGCCAGACCGCTGGCCAGGTCATGATGAACGCTGGCGCCCAACTGCTCCACCCCCGCGGGCAACAGCTGGGGCGGGGCAACCAACCGCACCTGCGCCCCCAGCATTTGCAGCAGGTAAAGGTTGGATCGGGCAACGCGGCTGTGCAATATATCGCCGACAATCGCGATGCTAAGGTTGGTCAGCGCGCCTTTGTTTTGTTGGATGGTAAAGGCGTCCAACAGCGCCTGAGTCGGGTGGCCATGGCGGCCATCGCCGGCGTTAATCAGCGCCACATCGGGCAAATGTTGGGCGGCAAAGGCGGCGGCACCGCTGGCGGCATGGCGGATGACCACCAGTTGGGGGCGCATCGCCGCCAGGGTCATTAGAGTGTCGTACAGCGATTCGCCCTTGCTAAGCGAACTGGCGGCCATATTGACCGCGCTGACGCTGCTGCCCAACAGCTTGCCCGCCTGGTCAAAAGACACGCTGGTGCGGGTGGAGTTTTCGAAAAACAAATTGTGCTGCACCAACCCTGCCAACGGACGTTCCAATGGGCGGGGGCGGACGGTGGGTTGCTTAGATGTTTCGGAATCTGCCAGTGGCTGTCCCCAACTGCCCAACCAGTGCTGGGCACGGTCAAACAGCGATGCAACCAGCTGTGGCGTCAAATCGGCGCAATCAAGCAAATTGGGAAGGGGGGGTATTTTTGCATGCATCAAAAACCATTACTACCACCCCCGCCGCCCATCGGCAAGGATTGGTTGATGGAACTACAACTTAGAACAAGCTGTTTTATCTTTCTCCAATCTTGTTTTTAAACAGCTCCAAACAGAAAATCATGCAACGCGACCGCCACGCCAGAAAATTGGCCGCTGTTGGGATCCTTGCGCACAAACGGATCATACAGAATATAGCCGCAACGAATGGTGTTGGTGTGCATCACGCGATCAAAGGCGATCTCTTCGGCTTGTGCAACGGCGCCCCCACCTGCTTTGGGCTGGTTAAGGCATGGGCAATCCGTTAAGCTGGGCGCAGCAAATTCTATTATGATGATCGTGGCCGTTGTGCGTCGCCTAATCCGTTCCCTGACATGGTTCAACCGCCGCCTGCTGATGCGGGTGGTTGGCGGCTGCCTGTTGCTATGGCTCATGGGTTTTGGCTGGTGGCTGTTTAGTCTGCCGCCCGTGATGACCGATGCGGTGGCGGTTGCCACAGGGGCAGCGGTGGGGGGGAATGATGCTTTAGCGTCGCCAGTGCCTTCCAACTTGCCCCCCAACCTGGTGCCCCGCAACCTGGTTCCCGCCGACGCGATTGTGGTGCTGACCGGTGGGGTGGGGCGGATCAATCGTGGCTTTAGCCTGCTGGCCGATGGCCTGGCGCCGCGCCTGTTCATCAGCGGCGTTCACAAAAAGGTTGATGCGCAACAAATGGCTAAGGCCAAGGGCGCGGTTGAGGCGAAACGACGGTGGCTGGACTGCTGCGTCACCCTTGGCTATCAAGCCCGCGACACCATCGAAAATGCGGCGGAGGTGGCCGATTGGGTGCAAAAGCAGGATCCGCCCGTTGCCCATCTGTACCTGGTAACGCACCGATTGCACATGCCGCGGGCGCTGTACCTGCTAAGGCAAAGCCTGCCTGACCAGATTGTCATCACCCCCTATCCGATTGCCGACCCCTATGGCCGTGCGAATTGGCGATTCTGGAGCTTTGCCATCAGCGAATACAGCAAGGGCTTGGCCGTGCGGATGCTGTATTAGCGGGGAGGGCGTGAGGCGGCAGCAGTGCTGGTGGGCAGGACGACCCCTGTTGCCAAGCCTTAAGTGACCAATTGTTTGCCCCACAGCGGCTTAAGCTGTTCCAGGATCAGCAGCAATAGGGCGCTGATGGCCAGGCACAACAGCCAATCATGGGCATGCACGGCGCCAAAGCGGAAAATGGCCTGCAGCATGGGCAGGTTAAGCACCGCCAGCAGCAGTAGCCCAACGGCACCCAACACCCACCACAGCATGCGGTTGGCGCTGACAAAGGCTTGGCGCAGCGAGCTGGCAAAGGAACGATTGACCAGCACCAGCACGATGGTGGTCATTACCAGGCACAGAAAGCTTAGGGCGCGCACCTCTGGCACGGGCAGGCCGCGGTGCAAGGCGATGGTGAACACCGCCATGTTGACCGCCAGCATGATGCCGCCCTGCAACAGGCTCCAGGCGACCAATTGGCGGCTGAACAGCACGCTGGTGGGCGATCGTGGCGGGCGTTGCATGACGTTCGCCTCCTCCCTCTCCGCCTCCAGCACGATTGAGCAGATCGGGTCAATCACCATTTCGATAAAGGCAATCAGCAGGGGGGTCAGCAGCAGTGGCATGCCGAATAGCAGCGGAATGATGGCCAGGCCAGCAATCGGAATATGCACCGCCAGAATAAAGCCAATCGCCTTGCGCAGATTGTCGTAAATGCGGCGGCCAAGGCGTATGGTGGTGACGATGGAGCCAAAATCATCGTTCAACAAGACAATATCGGCGGCTTCGCGCGCCACATCGGTGCCACGCTGCCCCATTGCGATCCCAATATGGGCGGCTTTGAGAGAGGGGGCGTCGTTGACCCCATCGCCGGTCATCGCCACCACCTGCCCCGCCGCTTTCAGGCTGTTGACCAGGCGCAGTTTTTGTTCGGGCATGATGCGGGCAAACACATCAGTGGTTGCCAGCTGGTGCGCCAGCGCGTCATCGTCAAGTTGCCCCATCTGCTCCCCCGTCATGACCTGGGCATGGTTGATGCCGACTTGGCGGGCAATGGCGCGGGCGGTTTCGGGGTAATCGCCCGTGATCATGATGACCCGAATACCGGCGGCGTGGCATTCGGCCACCGCATCCCTGGCTTCAGCGCGCAGGGGATCGGCCAAGCCTATCAGCCCCAAAAACCGAAAGGCAAAGGCGGTTGGAGAATCGGGCAGGGAGTCGGGTAGGTTAGCCGTTGGGGTTGGGGCTGGAGTTGATTGGGGCATGGGCGGCGTAAAGCTGGCCGTTGCCACCGCCAGCACCCGTACCCCCTGTGCCGCCATTTGGCGAACATTTTCGTGCAGCTGTTCCCGCTGGTCATCGGTCATGTGGCAAAGCCCCGCGATGGCTTCGGGCGCCCCCTTACAGGCCACCAACAGGTCGGCGGCGTTATCCTGTTGCCAGACTTGGGTCACCGCCAACAGCTCAGGGCTCAGGCCATAGTGTTTTTGCAGGGTTTTGCCCTGATACAGCCCGCGCGCCAAGCCCTCATGCGCGTGGATAAGATCGTGAAAGGCCTTTTCCATCGGGTCAAAGGGCTCAACACTGCACGCCAGCCCGCCGATAACCAACAGCTGCTCTAACGCGGGGGGCATGGTGCCGCCGCCCACAGGTGCCGCCCCAGCCTGATCCGCGATCCAGTGATCATCCTGGCTCAACAACTGGCAAATCGTCATGCGATTTTCGGTCAGGGTGCCGGTTTTGTCGGTGCACAGGATGGTGGCGGATCCCAGGGTTTCGATGGCGGTTGCATGTCGCGTCAACACTTTGGCTTTGGAAATGCGCCAGGCACCCATCACCATAAAGACGGTCAGCACCAGCGGAAATTCCTCAGGGATCATCGACATGCTGATGGCAATGCCGTTCAGCATCCCATCCAGCCAGGATCCGCGCAGCAGACCCAGCAGCAGCACGGCGCCAGCACTGACAACTATCGCCAGCAGGCCAATCACCCGCACCAGGGATCGCGTTTGCTGTCTAAGCCGTGGAGTCTCTGCGCTGATGGTGCCAAGGGCGGCACCGATTTTGCCAATCTCACTGTGGCGTCCGGTTGCCTGCACCACCGCCTTGCCCTGGCCACGGACAATAAGAGACCCAGAAAAGACAAAGGGCTGGTGATCGCCGCCCGCCCGCCCCATCCCCTCATCGGGTTGGGCAATCCGCTTGCTGACGGGCACCGCCTCACCCGTTAGCAGCGATTCGTCGCACATTAGGCCGTTGTCTTCGGTTACCAGGGCATCGGCGGGCACCCGATCCCCCTCCATCAGCACGATCCAATCGCCTGGCACCACCTCACGGTTCGGGATGCGGATGGTTTGGTTGTCGCGGATGACCAGCGCGCGCGGGCTGGTCAGCTGGCGCAGGCTATCCAACACATGCTCGCTGCGAATTTCCTGCACAATCGTTACCACCACCGACAGGGTCATGAACACCGACAGGATCAGGGCATCCCAAAACTCCCCCAACACAAAATAAATCGCGG
>CAISOG010000164.1 GCA_903887035.1 uncultured Holosporaceae bacterium
ACAATTTCCACCCCTGCGTCGGTTGCACGGTAAAAAACCACATGCCGCCCAATCGAATATTTGCGATAACCTGGACGAATATCATCGCATTGCTGCCCCCGCCCAGGATCCCGCGCCAATAGGTGAAAAGCTGTGTCAAGCTGTTGTAGATAAAGGTTCCTTTGCTCCCTACCCCAATTGGCCTGAGTGTAGCGGCCTATCGTGATCATATCCAATTTGGCCAAATTGCTAAGGCGGAAAACAGGCATATTAGCTGGTGGCATCCTGATCCAATTCCGCCAACAATCCCTGCAGCGTGTAGTTGGCTACACCGCTCCGCTCCCCATCCTCAAGGGCTTGTCGCAAAACCGCCAGCTTTGTTTCCTGATCCTCAAGCATCCTTAATCCTGCACGAACCACCTCACTCACCGTGGCAAAACGTTTGTTGCTGATCTGGGTCGCAACAAAGGAATCAAAATGTTCCCCTAACGTGATGCTGGTATTTTTGCTCATGGCATGCTCCCGCTACTATCCTATATACCAATTTATATTATCTATTGGTATATTTCAAGACCTGAGATTCCCCCCTACGCCAACCATTTTAGCGCCAGGGTGGCGAAGCCGAGGAAGGACATAAAGCCAACCACGTCGGTGACGGTGGTCACGAAAACCCCGCTGGAAATCGCCGGGTCAATCTTCACCCGCGCCAAGCCTAAGGGGATCAGCGTACCCGCGAGGGAGGCCGCCACCAGGTTCACCAGCATCGCCGATCCCATCACAATCCCCAAGGTGATGTTTTGGTACCACAGCCCGCTGAACAGCCCGATCATCCCGCCCAGCATGATGCCGTTGATCAGCGCCACCAACAGCTCTTTAGCCACAAAACGCCCCTGCGACCCACTGCCCAACAGCCGCGTCGCCAGCCCGCGCACGGCCACCGCCAGAGTCTGCGTGCCCGCATTACCGCCCATACCCGCCACAATCGGCATCAGCACCGCCAGGGCGATAACCTTTTGCAACGTCTGCTCAAACAGGGAGATGACCCAGCTGGCCAACACCGCCGTGGCCAGATTGATGGTCAACCAGATAAAACGCGGACGGGCGGTGTTGATTAACCCCGCGCCCCAAATGCTTTCCCCCGCGCTGGCCAACCGCAACACATCCTCCGTCGCCTCAGCCTGCAACACATGCACCACGTCATCCACCGTAATCGTCCCGACCAGGCGGTTATCGCTGTCCACCACCGGCGCACTGACCAGGCTGTAGCGGCGAAAGGTCTGCGCCACCTCCTCCTGATCCTGCAAGACGGGGATGGGGTGAAATTCTTCCTCCATGACCTCACGCAACTGCTTGCTGGGTTTGGATTTCAACAGCTGCGCCAATGGCAGGATGCCGATGGGATGATGGCTGGGGTTGACCACCACGATTTCATAGAATTGGTCGGGCATTTCATCCCAACTTTGCAGGGCAAGGCGCGCCTGGCCAATCGTCCAATGCTCCGGCATTGGCATCACCTCCCGCCGCATCAAACGGCCGGCACTATCCTCAGGGAAATTCAGGCTTTCTTGCAGGATGATGCGCTCATAGGCGGGCAACGCAGCCAACACCTGCTGCTGCTCCTCCTCATCCAAATCCTCAATAACCGCCAGCGCGTCATCCGATTCCAACTGCACCACCGCATCGGCAACCTGGCGCGGGGTCAGATGTTCTAACACCTCGTCACGGATGGTGTCGTCCAACTCGGCCAGCACTTCGGGATCCAGCTGGTCACCATAAAGGCCAATCAGCTGTTGCCGATCATCACGCTTCAGCTGTGCCAACACCTCCGCCACATCGGGCGCGGCCATTTCGGCCAGATAGGCCAAGGCATCCTGCGGACTTTCCGAATCCAACAGGGCGGCCACCACCTGCCAAAGGGGCAGCCTACTCTCCTCAGCCTCGGGCGCTGGATGATGGTTGGGGGCGGTATTCGTGCTCATGCTTTAAGCTGTTCCCCAGAACGGCGGCAGAGTCAACCCCTTAGGTTTGCATTGCTGCAAGAGCTAATCGTGATGCAGGTGGCGCGGCGGAAAATAACGGGCACGCAGGCTGCCACATCGGCCAAAAGTCATCGACAACAGATACAGCCCACCCGCGGTCAGGATAACCGCTGGCCCCGATGGCCAATCGCCATGATAACTGCCCATCAGCCCGATAACGCTGGCCAATCCCGCCAACAGCGCACTGATGGCCAGACGGGCAGCCAGCCGTTGGCTCCAAAAGGCCGCCGCCGAGGCTGGCAGAATTAACAGGCCAACCGCCATCAAGGTGCCCAAGGCCTGAAACCCCGCCACCAGGTTCAAGACAATCAACAGCAAAAAGGCCAAATGATACAGCCCGCCCGCCACCCCCAGGGCGCGCAAAAAGGTTGGATCCAAACACTCCGCCACCAGGGGGCGATAGATAACCGCCAGGATGATTAGGCTAAGGCTGCTGACCCCCGCCACCAATAGCAGGGCATGATCGTCAACCGCCAACACATTGCCAAACAGCAGATGCATCAGATCCAGCGCGCTGCCCCTAAGCGAGATTAGCACCACCCCCGCCGCCAGGGAGATTAGATACAGGCTGGCCAGGCTGGCATCCTCACGCTGCTCCGTACGTCGGCTGATAAGGCCTGCCGCCATCGCCACCACAATGCCCGCCACCAGCCCACCCAGGCTCATCGCCCACAGCGATAAGCCCGCCAGCAAAAAGCCGATGGCAGCCCCGGGCAAAATGGCGTGCGACAGGGCATCGCCCATCAGGCTCATCCGCCGCAGCAGCAAAAAGGTGCCGAACGCGCCACAGCTAAGGCCAAGGGCTAGGCAGGCCACCAATGCGCGCCGCATAAAGGCGTAATCGGCAAAGGGCGCGATAAGAAAATCATACAGGGTCATCAATTAGTGGCCGATCAACGCCCCCCACAAATCGGCCTTGCCAACCCATCCGCGCTGGTTGGCGATTTGCAGCTGGCACCGACTATCCTGGCAACGCACCACCTCAGCAATCAGGCCGCTTTGCAGGCGGGCAATTGGGCGGGAACGCTTGCTGTTGCGATCATACAACAACGCCTCATCGGTCACGATCAGGGCGGTATCCTTACCCGACACCATGGTCTGGTGAATCCAGCTTTCGGTGCCGTCGCGCTCACGGATTTTGCGCCAGGTGCCAAATTCATCGACCACCTGCACCGGCAGGTTTTTGCGCTTATAGACCCAATCAATCGGATACCGCTTACCGGGGCCCGTCCGCGCGTTGACCTCAGCGGTGCGCAGGCTGACAAAGCGGGGCAGCGGCAGCCCCGTTTGACTGCCGATATTGGGGTTTAGACTTTTGCTGGCTTGCCCCGCGCCTGCTGCTGCCGCGGGGTTACTATCGGCGGGTGAGGATGGGGCGGCAGTTGGGGCGGGGGCGGCACTCTCATCGCTTTCGCCATCCTCAACCGCTTCGGCCTTGGCAAAGGCGGGGGCGGGGAAGGCGGTGGCCAGCATGCTAGCAGCGATTGCCAACAACAAAATCATCCCTATTTTTAGGCTGTTACGCGACATTCCTAAATCTTTCTCTCTCATCCCTCAAACCCATCGAACAGCGCGGTGGAAAGATAGCGTTCGGCGCAGGACGGGATGATGACCACGATATGCTTGCCGGCCGTTTCTGGCCGCTTAGCCAGCTGAACCGCCGCCCACAGCGCTGCCCCGCTGGAAATGCCTACCGGGATACCCTCTAACCGCGCGGCCAGTTGCGCGGTGGCAAAGCTATCCTCGTTCGACACGGTAATAATCTCGTCAATCAGGCTGGTATCGAGAATAGCGGGAACAAAGCCCGCGCCAATCCCCTGAATTTTGTGCGGGCTATGCTGGCCACCGCTTAGCACGGGGCTATCCTTAGGCTCCACCGCAATGATTTTCAGGGCTGGCAGCCTTTTTTTCAGCGCCCCACCCGCCCCGGTCAGGGTGCCGCCTGTGCCAACGCCGCTGACCAGATAATCGATCTGGCCGCCCGTATCCTCCCACAGCTCCACCGCCGTGGTGGCAGCATGGGCGGCGGGATTGGCGGGGTTGATAAACTGTTGCGGCACAAAGCTGTTGGCGATTTCCGTCTGCAACTGCTCTGCCCGCGCAATCGCCCCCTTCATGCCGCCAGCAGCGGGCGTCAGCTCCAACTTCGCGCCTAGCAGCCACAGCATTTTGCGGCGTTCCATCGACATGCTTTCGGGCATGCACAGGATCAACGGATAGCCCCTGGCCGCGCAGACAAAGGCCAGGGCGATGCCCGTGTTGCCAGAGGTTGGCTCAATCACCGTCATGCCAGGTTTCAGAACCCCCGCCTGCTCCGCCGCCTCAATCATTGCCAACCCCATGCGATCCTTAACCGATGACAACGGATTAAAGAATTCTAACTTGGCCAGCAATTCCGCCTTAATGCCAAATTTTTCGGTCAAGCGGGGCAACCGTACCAGCGGGGTCGCCCCAATGGTGTCCAGCACGCTGTCATAAATACGGCCACGAAAGGCTGGCTTCGCCATCTTTAGGCGGCCTGGGCATGGGTGCCGGTGGATCCAAAGCCCCCTGCCCCACGGTCACTGGATGGCAATTCCTGCACCTGTTGCCAGGCGACACGGCTAACGGGCGCAATCACCAGCTGGGCAATCCGCATGCCCGATTCCACCACAAAATCTTCCTGACCCAGGTTGACCAGAATCACCTTAACCTCACCGCGATAGTCGGCATCGATGGTGCCAGGCGCGTTCAGCACGGTTACGCCATGCTTAAGGGCTAGACCAGAACGCGGCCGCACCTGCCCCTCAAAGCCTTGCGGCAAGGCCATCGAAAAGCCACAGGCAATCAGGGCGCGTTGGCCGGGTGCCAGGGTAATGGGGGCGTCAATCGCCGCCACCAAATCGGCGCCCGCGCTGTCAATGGTGCCATAGCTGGGCAAATTGGCCGCCGCCGCATGGGGCAACAGGTTGATGGCCACGGTCAGGGATTGTGGGTTGGCTTCGGTAGCAGCTTCGGCATTGGTTGGCGTGGTCGTGGTCATGGTTGGCTTTTCCTCCAGGTTAGAATTTCGTCGACCAGTCTAGCGGCGATTGCCGCCTTTGTCATCCTTGGCCAGGCCTCACTGTTGGCCGCTTTCACCAACACCACCTGATTATCCTGATTGCCGAAGGGAGAAAATTCGGCGCTCTCCTGATTCGCGACCAACCAATCGCATCCCTTTTTGACGCGCTTTTGCGCTGCATTTTCCTGCAAATTGCTGGTTTCCAGGGCGAAACCTACCAGCAATTTTGGCCGTTGGCGATGCATGGCCAGCTGATACAAAATGTCGGGGTTGGCGACCAGTTTGAGGGTCAGGCCGTCTCGATCCTCCCGCTTCCATTTGCCGCCGTGATCCGGCTCCGCCAGCCGCCAATCACTGACCGCGGCGGCGCAAATGGCTATATCGGCGGGCAACGCGGCCAGGCTGGCCTGCAACATTTCCTCAGCAGTGGTAACATTGTGACGGGTCACGCCAACAGGGGTGGGCAGGTTTGTGGGGCCACTGACCAGGGTGACACGGGCACCAGCCGCCGCCAAAGCCTCAGCAATCGCATAGCCCTGCCGCCCGCTGGAACGGTTGGCCAAATAGCGCACGGCATCCAACGGCTCCTGCGTTGGCCCCGCCGTGACCAAGGCGGTTAACCCCTGCAAACCCTGCAACGCCTGTCCCCGCTGCAACAGCGGTTGCGCCGCCACGAATATCTCGGCAGGCTCCGCCATCCGCC